>JBBIVS010000509.1:0-3023 GCA_037439605.1 Draconibacterium sp.
ACAGACAGCAGCCGAGGTAATTTACGAACGCGCAAATGCTGAAAAAGAGAATATGGGGCTGACTACATGGAAAGATGCACCAAAAGGGAAAATACAGAAATTTGATGTATCGATTGCAAAGAACTATTTAACGGAAAATGAAATGATGCAATTGCAAAGATTAGTGTCGGCTTATCTGGATTTGGCTGAAGATATGGCATTAAGGCATATCCCAATGACTATGCAGGATTGGGAAACAAGGCTGAACCGTTTTATTGAAGCCACGGACCGTGAAGTATTACGGGACGCAGGCCGCGTAACGGCTGAAATTGCTAAAACTCATGCCGAAAGCGAATTCGAGAAATACCGGATTGTGCAAGACCAACTTTTTGAATCGGACTTCGATATACTCCTAAAAAAAGAATTGGGAGGAAAGAGAAATGAACCGAAGTAGTTCAATTGTGAACGCACTGCGTTCACAATTCATTGGTTCAACTGCCAGATATTCTAATTTGACTTCGATCTGAATTTATAATACTGCTTATCCCTTTTAGTCTGGTTCATACCATTTTGGTTATCTGTTTAAATAAAACTGCCACAATTAAAAAAATGGATTTAAAAAATCTTATTAAAAAGAAATAAGGTTTTGTCTGCAATAAATTCAATAAAATTTTACTGACTGAGATAGATGATTATCTGAATATTTCAACTTGACCAAAGGGGATAAGCAACTTTATAATCCAGTTCGCACTTACCCAATCTTTACCGCCTTCTCCACCTTGGTTTTCAGCAGGGCGATGTCGAGCACGTCCATAATTGTTTTTACAAAATGGAAGTGGACGCCTTTTAAATAATCGTCTTTTATTTCTTCGAGGTTTTTTTTGTTGTCTTCTGAAAGAATGATTTCGGTGATTCCGGCACGTTTGGCAGCCAGAATTTTTTCCTTGATTCCGCCAACCGGCATCACTTTTCCGCGCAGTGTGATTTCACCGGTCATGGCAAGGTTTTTCTTCACTTTGCGTTGCGTAAATGCCGATGCCATTGAAGTAACCATGGTAACGCCCGCCGATGGCCCGTCCTTTGGAATTGCGCCTTCAGGAACATGAAGGTGTACATTCCAGTTTGAGAAAACTTCGGGATCGAGGTCCAGTTTTTCAGAATGCGATTTTAAATATTCGTGTGCCAGCATGGCCGATTCCTTCATCACGTCGCCCAGGTTTCCAGTGAGTGTTAATGTACCTTTTCCTTTGCTGAGGCTGGTTTCAACGTATAAAATCTCGCCGCCAACCGCAGTCCACGCCAAACCGGTAACCACGCCTGCAAACTCGTTGCCCTGGTATTTTTCTTTTGAAAACTCAAGCACACCCAGATATTCGCGGATATCTGCTTTTGTAAGTTTTTTGTTGTAAGGCTCTTCGAAGGCGATTTTTTTGGCAATCCGCCGGATAATTTTCGCCAGTTTTTTATCCAGTTCGCGCACGCCCGATTCGCGGGTGTATCCGTCAATGATCAACTCAATAACATCATCCGAAAAAGTAACGTTGGTTTGTTTCAACCCGTGGTTTTCCAACTGTTTTGGAATGAGGTGGCGTTTGGCGATCTCAATTTTTTCCTCCACCAGGTAGCCGCTCACTTCAATCAGTTCAAGGCGGTCGCGAAGCGGGGGAGCGATGGTGCTCAGCGTGTTGGCTGTGGCAATAAACATCACCTTCGACAGGTCAAAATCGGCTTCCACGTAATTGTCATGAAATTCTGAATTTTGCTCGGGGTCGAGCACCTCGAGCAGCGCCGAAGCCGGGTCGCCATGAAAATGTTTTGAAACCTTGTCGATTTCGTCTAAAATAAAAACCGGGTTCGACGATTTTGCCTTTTTAATGTTTTGGATAATCCTTCCGGGCATGGCGCCGATGTAAGTTTTGCGGTGGCCTCGGATTTCCGATTCGTCGTTCAGTCCGCCCAAACTAACGCGCACGTAACTTCTGCCAAGCGCCCGAGCCACCGATTTTCCGAGTGATGTTTTTCCAACCCCGGGCGGGCCGTACAAACACAAAATGGGCGATTTCATGTCGTTTTTCAATTTCAGCACAGCCAAATGTTCCAGTATTCTTTCCTTCACTTTTTCAAGTCCGTAATGGTCTTCGTCCAAAACTTTACTGGCATTTTTCAGGTCGAAATTGTCGGTGGTGTATTCGTTCCAGGGCAAATCGAGCAGGGTCTGGCAAAAAGTAAACTGTACCGAATATTCGCCGGCAGCGGGATTGAGGCGGCTTAATTTATCCACCTCTTTTTTAAAGAATTTGGCAATATCCTCGTTCCATTTTTTTGTTTTGGCCTTTTCCCTGAAAGCATTGATTTCCTGTTCAGCCGGGTTTCCGCCCAGTTCGTCCTGAATGGTTTTCATTTGCTGGTTCAGCATAAACTCGCGTTGCTGCCGATCGATGTCGGTTTTTACTTTTTTCTGAATATCATGCTTCAGTTCGAGCATCTGAACTTCGCGCACCAAAAAACTGATGGCCTGTATTCCGCGGTCTTTCAGACTTTCAATTTCCAGAAGTTTCTGTTTGTCTTCAACTTTGATGTCGGTATTGGAGCAAATAAAGTTGATGAGGAAGGACGAGTTTTCGATGTTTTTAACCGCAAAAGTGGCTTCTGGCGGAATGTTGGCGGTAAACTGTGCAATTTTTATAGAAAGATCTTTCAATGAGCCAACAATGGCATTAAACTCGTTGTCGTTTTCGGGGAGAATGTCGTTTAACGATTCGACTCTGGCTTTAAAATAAGGGGTTTCAGTAACGAAGCTGGCAATGCGGTAACGCCGTTTTCCCTGAATTATGACCGAAGTTGATCCGTCGGGCATTTCGAGAATTTTCAGTATTTCGGCAACGGTACCGATATCGTAAATATCGGTGGTTTTCGGGTGATCGACGGTGTAGTCTTTTTGTGCAACGGTACCGAGCAATTTGCTTCCGCGGTTTACATCGCGAATGAGCTCGAGCGAAGCCTCGCGGCCAACCGTAATTGGAAGCACCACACCCGGAAACAGC
>JBBIVS010000510.1:0-1476 GCA_037439605.1 Draconibacterium sp.
AAGTTGCTCAGTGCGAAACAACATCAGTCTGAATTTACATATGATGAAGCTGCCGGATGAACTGATTGATTATATACTTAAACACGAACTGGTACATACCAAAATTAAAAATCACGGGCCGCTGTTTTGGGCAAAACTGGATGAGTTGACCAGTTTCAGGGCACGGGAGTTGTCGAAACAGGTGAGGAAGTTTTCGACTTATTTTAATGCGTGAATGCGTGAATGCGTGAATGAATGGGAAGACCTAATTTAATCATCGTTACAGGCTAAAAAAAACCTTATTTTACTTCTTTAAACCTTAGTAACTAACAGATTGTATAACATTATACCTTATTTACCTTATTTATGGAAATTAGGTAAATAAGGTTAGAGTGAGAACTTTATCATGGGCTACTTAGAGGTTAAAGCAGAAGAAATAAGATTAAAACACGACTGATCCCCAATTTTTTTAATTGATTTGTCAACCGAACTGAAAACGTCCATCACTGAAATTTAACCAATTGAAATAAGTGTAATTTGCTACTTTTACTGTCGCAATTTCCTGTTTTTAAAGAATGTATCACATAATTATGGATTGGAACAAATTACTTTCAACAAAACGTTTGGGAATGGAAGATTGGGAAGCTTCAGTTAAAATGGAAGATCGTTCGCAGTTTCAGCGTGATTACGACCGGATAATTTTTTCGTCGCCATTTCGAAGGATGCAAAATAAAACGCAGGTTTTCCCGCTGCCTGAGCATGTATTTGTACATAACCGGCTCACGCACAGTCTCGAAGTTGCCAGTGTAGGCCGTTCGCTTGGAAATTTGGTGGCCGAAAAACTGATTCCCGAAAATCAGGGAAATCCGCTTATTCCGGAAATTGGCACCATTGTTTCAACCGCCTGTCTGGCGCACGATTTGGGGAATCCACCGTTTGGCCATTCGGGCGAAGCAGCCATTTCAAACTTTTTCGAAAAAGGCGCAGGGAGTGAATTCCATTCTCAACTTTCAACCGGCGAATGGAAAGATTTTACCCATTTCGATGGAAATGCCAATGCTTTCAGAATTTTAACGCATCAGTTTAACGGAAAACGGCCCGGAGGTTTTGCACTCACTTATTCAACTTTGGCAAGTATCGTAAAATATCCATTCGAATCCACATTCGCAGTTAAACCCAAGTTCGGTTTTTTCCAGTCTGAAAAAGAGGATTATAAAAAAATTGCAAATCAGCTTGAAATTGAAACAAAACCTTCGAATTCTGAATTATTTTGCCGTCATCCGCTTGTTTTATTGGTTGAAGCTGCCGACGACATTTGCTACCAGATTATGGATTTGGAAGATGCCTTTAAACTTGGAATTTTAAGTTATGCCGAAACTAAAAATCTATACCTTGGATTTTACGATAACGAAACAGATAAAAAGTACATCGAAAATATAAACGCCACATTAAACCGTCTGACCGATAAAAACGAGCAAATCAGTTATTTACGTGCAG
>JBBIVS010000510.1:1508-1944 GCA_037439605.1 Draconibacterium sp.
ATTACCAATTTTGATGAAAACCGGGAAAAAATTATGGCCGGAAATTTTGAAGGCAGTTTAATCGGGTCGTTAAAAGGGAAACAGGCCGATGCAATGAACACGGTAAAGGATATTTCATATTCCCAGGTTTATTCACATCGTTCTGTTGTTGAAATTGAAATAGCCGGTTACAAGATTATCGGAACCTTGCTCGAAGAGTTTGCCGGTGCAATAATGCACCCTAAAGATTTGTACAGTAAAAAAATACTTTCACTTTTACCCGAACAATACAAAACCAACAGCGATTCAGTTTATCTGAAAATCCAATCGGTTGTCGATTTTGTATCGGGGATGACCGATGTTTTTGCCCTCGATTTGTACCGAAAAATCAAGGGAATCAGTTTGCCAGGTGTGATTTAAATTTTATTCCAGCAAACTGTTGAGCAGCCCGCCGCGC
>JBBIVS010000510.1:1956-2370 GCA_037439605.1 Draconibacterium sp.
TTTCTTGCATTTGGCCCCAAGGTTGAAAGTTGTGCAATCAGTTTGCGGATTGGCATACTTTGCAGCCAAACTTTTCCAGTTCCCCGCAGGGTGGCCAGAAAAAGCCCTTCGCCTCCAAAAAACATCGAACGCAACCCTCCAGCCTGCTGTATATCGTAATCTATTGAAGTTTCGAAACCCACAATACAGCCTGTATCAACCCGCAGAATTTCGTTGTTCAGTTGGCGTTCGATAACTGTTCCGCCTGCATGGACAAACGCTTTTCCATCGCCCTGCAATAGTTGGAGAATAAATCCTTCACCGCCAAAAAATCCGGCGCCTAAACGTCTGTTAAAAATTATGGAGAGTTTTGTGCCGAGTGCAGCACACAAAAAGGCATCTTTCTGAACAATAACCCTTCCCCCCAAATTCATC
>JBBIVS010000510.1:2400-3013 GCA_037439605.1 Draconibacterium sp.
TGCAAAAGCCACATTTTTTCTGCCCCAGCCCTGGTTGGTAAAATGGGTCAGAAACAGCGATTCCCCTGTTATAACCCGCGATCCGGCGGCCAGTAATTTATCAAACAATCCGGCCGAGGGATTTGAACCGTCGCCCATCCGCGTTGTGAAATCAATTCCATCTTCCATATAAAGCATAGCGCCTGCTTCAGCAATTACAGTTTCACCCGGGTCAAGTTCAACTTCAACAAGTTGTACATCATGCCCAATAATTTTGTAGTCAATTTCATGTGATTGCATAACTTTCTGTTTTCAGTTTAAATTTTTCACAAAGGTAGAAATTCAACTTTTTATTGCGGAGAAATAAAATGCAGAATTTCTACCTTTGTGAAAAATCAGTCATCAGCAATGAAAAATAATTACAGCAGAAAAAGCCAGAATGAAACTCCGAAAGGCGGAAAACGGATTGGTAAAAGTTTACCTCCGAAAACAACCGGTTTCGCCAAAAGTAAACCGGCGCCAGTCAGCAAAAGTAAATCAGGAGATCAAAAGTTTGCAACTGCAGATAAAAAAAGAGTCTATTCGAAGCCAAAAACTACAGGATTAAAAAATATTCCGAAGAAAAGTAATCCAA
>JBBIVS010000511.1:0-3009 GCA_037439605.1 Draconibacterium sp.
ACGGAACCGATATTGACAATTGCGGGCTTCAGATTTGGAACGGACAACCGGAAGGGCCTGAAATGAAAAATGCACTGATTTACAACAACGTGTTTTACAACGATTTTGGAAGGGCAGTAAATTACAAAAATGGAAATATTGCGGGATTGTATTATGCCAACAATGTTTTTGTAAGCCGTCAGCAACCAGTGGTCGGGGAGCATTCAAAATCGGTTTTCGAAAATAATTTGTATTGGAGGAAATATAATCAGGATGTTGAGTTTGCAAATGATTCACTTGCGATTTTTGCCAATCCGGAATTTATTCTACCCAACATGATAAATTTCAAACTTGAAGACCCTGAAAATCTGAAAAACCTGGAAGTGTTTAAACCTAATCCCGGCTCCCCAATCATTGGAAATGGAAAGTTTATCCCTGATAATGGTGGGTTCGACTTTGGTGGTAACCCATTACCTACAGGTTCAACTGCTGTAAATATTGGAATCTGGCAACAGAAATAACATTTCTATTTTAATTTTTAAACCGGTTATTTTCTGGTTGTTTTTCAGAACATATTGCTATTAAAATGTTTTTTGGTAAATTAATCACAAATTAAAAATCCTTAAAAAATGAAAAAAAGCATTTTCATTTTAAGCTTTCTGACTTTTTTGTTTGCATCATTAAACAGTGCAAGTCAGATAAAAGTGCCCAAATCAAGTGATTTAACTGGCGCAACCGGTCTTGTTCTGCCATCAGACAAAGCCACTTTCGAAAAAGACTTTTTAACGGCGCTTGATCCGGGAACTGATTTGGGAATTTCAGGAGATAATCTCACTAAACTGCTTGGCAGTAACAAAAGTTATGTAACCGAAATCATAGGAATTTTGGGTGGTAGCGATTCAAACGACAGTAAATTGTCGAAGCTCACCGGAAAAAATAAAGCCTGGAAAACGGCTGCAACCAGTTTGCTTGGCGATTCAACTGCCGGAAAGTATTTTACAAAAGTCGATAAACAACTGCAGTCGTTTAAAAGCAAATACCAGGTTGCAAAGATGTTTTTGTAGTGTCAGAGTAAATAAATTGTATTTCAAATTGAAAACAGGAATCATTAAGTGTGTTTCTTGTTTTTTTTTTTTCAAAATAGAATTTCGTTTTTTGAAATCGCCTTTTAAATGTATTTTGGGAACTTAATTCAAAACCAGTTTAACAATGAAAGCAGCCGTTTTGGAGACCTATAAAAATTTTGTGTGGAAGGAAGTTCCAACCCCAAAAGTAAAACCCGGAGAAGTTTTAGTCAGAATAAAATTTGGCAGTATTTGTGGCACCGACATGCATATTTTTCCAGGCGATTTTCATCCGCGAACGCAGGTTCCGTTTATACCCGGACACGAATTTGCAGGAGTTGTGGAAGAAGTGGGCAATGGTGTTACAGGTTTCGCGGCAGGTGATAAAGTTGCGGTTGACCCGATTATCTGGTGCGGAGAATGCCAGGCCTGTTTGAGAAAACATTATCCGGCCTGTACAAAGCTGAAATTGCTGGGAGTTGATATGGACGGTGGTTTTGCCCAGTTTATTTCAGTTCCGCCGCACATGCTTTTTAAAGCAGCGCCGCACATTCCCGATGAACATGTGGCTTTGGTCGAAATTTACGGGATTGGTTTTCATGCCAACCGAAGAGCAGGGACTCAGGAAGGCGATGTGATTGCAATATGGGGAGCCGGCAGGGTAGGACAGGTGATTTTACAAGCCGCACGGACAAAAACCAGAGACACAATTTTTGTGGTCGATCCGCTTGAAAACCGTTTGGAAATTGCAGCTAAAAACTACGAAAATGTTATCACAATCAATCCGAAAAAGGAAAATCCGGTTGAAGCCATTAAACGTTATACCAATGGAAAAGGCGTGGATATTGCCTTTGAAGCGGTTGGCCATGCCGAAGAAATTGAAGGCGTCTTTACTCCGGTTCGAAGTTGTATCCAGAGTTTGCGTGGCGGTGGAAAAGTTTGTGTGCTGGGTTTGGGCGACGATCCTTCGCCTGTGGTTTTTAAAGAATTAATATGGAAGGAAGCACAAATCATTACCTCCCGGGTAAGTGACGGAGAATTCTCTGAAGTATTGGAACATTTAAATGCCGGCAATCTTAAACCCAACGCATTGATTTCGAAAATGATGAATGGTTCCGAAATTCAACAGGCATTTGAACTCCTTGAAAAAGAAAAGGAAAAATATTTGAAGATTTTGTTGGATTTCAGTTAAAACCAGAAAACAAGCACCATCCTTCAGTGAGTTCTTTTTTGGAATAGATTTAAAATCAACACCATGCTTTAGCATGGTGAACTGGAAAAAACAATAGAAAAATCAGCCGGCTTCAGCCGGCTTTCAGAAAAGTAAAAACAACTACCACAATAAAACGAATAAAAAAACATCAAATCATGTTACATTCCTATGTTCGCAATTATTTACACATCACCTGGTCAACCGATGACAGAGCCAGGGTTTTTAATGGAAATACCAAAATTCAATTGAAAGATTTTTTCCTTGAAAAGGCAAAAGAGATGAACACCCCGGTATTATCAGTTAATGTTCAACCTGAACATATTCATTTATTGGTTGATCTGCCTTCGAATTTATGTCTGGCCGATTTGGTTCAGAAAGTCAAAGGAGCATCTTCGCATTGGATAAATGAACAAAAACTTATTCTTGCAAAATTTTCATGGCAGCGAGGCTACGGGGCTTTTTCAGTTAGTGCCTCGCAATTGGAGGTGGTGAAAAAGTATATTCAGAATCAGGATGCCCATCATAAGAAGAAATCGTTTGAGGAAGAATATCAGGAATGGAAAAAGAGTTATGGTTTTTATGATGATTAAAGTCGGCTGAAGCCGGCTACCGGTGTGGAGTTACCAAATTCGCCACCATGCTGAAGCATGGTGCTAGTTTTGATATTAATAACGATAAATATTTATCAATGCAATCCGATCCTTACATCCTGACCAAAAAAGGAATCAAACCCGCGCCAACCTCGTTTTTCGG
>JBBIVS010000512.1:0-1490 GCA_037439605.1 Draconibacterium sp.
AAAAAAATAAATCAGTTCGATATTTAAAAAATTGCCATCAAACCGGTTTTATTATTCTTCAAAAATGCTTGTTTGATGAGAATAAACAGGCTAATCTTTTTTCCAGGCAATCTCTTCAATGCCACCATCAAAAGCCAGTTTTCTCGATAGTACAAAAAAGAAATCGGATAACCGGTTAACGTATATAATGATTTCGGGTTGAACTTTCGAATGTTCGGCAAACTCCAGAATCCGCCGCTCCGCCCTCCGGCAAACGGTTCGTGCCACGTGACAATGTGCCGATGTAAAATTACCGCCCGGCAAAATAAAATGAGTCAGTTCGGGTAACTGATTTTGATATTCATCAATGGCATCTTCCAAAACTTTGATGTTTTCTTCAGTTATCGCGAGGTTGGCGGTAAAAGCCGCTCCCTTATCGTCGGATGCCAAAAGCGAACCAATATTAAACAACTTGTTTTGAACATGATTCAGTTTTTCAATCACATTTTCAGGCAATTCCGCAGATCGCAAAACCCCAATCGATGCGTTAAGTTCATCAACAGTTCCGTAAGCTTCCAACCGCGAATCGTATTTTTTTACCCGGCTGCCGCCAATTAACCCTGTGGTACCATCATCACCGGTTTTGGTGTAAATTTTAATCTCGTTTGCCATAAAAAATCAATAAACCGGATTTGGATTTATCTCGTCCGAATCAACTTCCCCGTCTTTTAAATGAATAATGCGGTGGGCATGCATAGCTATGTCATGCTCATGAGTAACCATAACAAGGGTATTTCCCTTTTGATGAATCTCTGCAAAAAGTTTCATGATTTCCTCCGAAATTTTTGAGTCGAGGTTTCCGGTAGGTTCATCGGCCAGCAGCAACGAAGGTTTATTTACCAGGGCGCGGGCAATTGCGACCCTTTGGCGTTGCCCGCCCGAAAGTTCGTTGGGGCGGTGATGCATCCTGTCCGAAAGTCCAACGTCATTAAGTGTTTGTTCTGCCATCATTTTCCGCTGGGCTTTTCTTACTCCCGCATATATCAGTGGCAACATTACATTTTCCAGTGCATTATTTCGGGGCAGTAAATTAAAAACCTGGAAAACAAACCCGATTTCCGAGTTCCTGATTTCGGCCAGCGAATCGTCCGACATCCGGCTGACATCTTTCCCGTTCAAAATATAACTTCCGCTGGTTGGGGTATCCAAACACCCGATGATGTTCATCAATGTCGATTTGCCTGACCCCGAAGCGCCCATAATTGCAACATATTCTCCTTTGTAAATATCAATCGTAACCGAACGTAATGCCCGGACTATCTGTGTTCCAACCTTGTAATTTTTTACAATAGACTCTAAATGAATAATTTTATCCTTCATGAAAATCAATTTTAAAATCAGTACAGGAATGAATGATTATGTTACAATTCAATCAACGTTAAAATTCGGCTAAATATATTTAATTCTAATAAGTATATTTGTTGAATGGCCGAATTTCTTGATCAGGAAAT
>JBBIVS010000512.1:1502-3003 GCA_037439605.1 Draconibacterium sp.
AAAAGGGCTGAATTGCTGGATAAGGAACTGAAAATTAAAACTTTCAGGGATTTAATTTATTATTTTCCTTTTAAATACATCGACCGGACGAAATTTTACAGGATTGCTGAAATTCAATCACAAATGCCTTACATTCAGATTAAAGGCAAAATCAGATCGATAGAAACAGTTGGCGAAGGAACCAAACAACGATTGACAGCCAGGTTTTTCGATGAAACCGGAAGCATAGAACTGGTTTGGTTCAAGGCAATAAAGTGGCAAAAAGAAAACCTTAAAATTGACAAAGAGTATATTGTTTTCGGGAAACCTTCGGATTTTGGCGGACGGATTAACATTGTACACCCCGATATGGAAACCGAAGAGGAGCAACAATTGAAACCTTCGGGACTATTTCAGGGGTATTACATCACCTCCGAAAGCATGAAAAAAACTTTCATCAACTCGAAAACAATCAACAACTCACGCTTGGTAGTCTGGCCAAAGGAAAAATTCCGGAAACCCTTCCCAAATATTTAACCGACCGGTTAAAACTTATTCCGCTTGAAGATGCGCTGATTATCATTCATAAACCCGAAAACAGCCGCGATTTAAAAAATGCAACATTCAGGCTGAAATTCGAAGAACTGTTTTTTATCCAGTTGAAAATTCTGGCTTTAAAACACCACCGCGAAAACAAAAACAAAGGATTCAGGTTTCCGAATGTAGGTTACAATTTCAACACTTTCTACACCAGATTTTTACCATTCGAACTAACCAATGCGCAGAAAAAAGTAATTAAGGAAATCAGGCGCGATGTAAACCGGAATATCCAGATGAACAGGCTTTTACAGGGCGATGTGGGCAGCGGAAAAACGCTGGTTGCTTTGATGACCATGTTAATTGCAATCGACAACGAATACCAGTGCGCGTTAATGGCGCCAACTGAAATACTGGCACAGCAACATTTTCAATCGATTAAAAAGTTTTTAAACGGCATGAGTGTTGAGGTTGCATTATTGACCGGTTCAACAAAAAAAAGCGAGCGGAAAATTTTGCATGAAGCGCTCGAAAAAAACCGGACGCAGATATTAATTGGCACACATGCACTGATTGAAGATACGGTAATTTTTAAAAATCTGGGATTGGTGGTAATCGACGAACAGCACCGTTTCGGGGTTGCACAACGGGCAAAACTTTGGCAAAAAACCGATGAAATTCCCCCGCATATTCTGGTGATGACGGCAACACCAATTCCTCGGACGCTGGCGATGACGGTTTATGGAGACCTTGACGTATCGGTAATCGACGAGTTGCCTCCCGGCAGAAAACCCATTCAAACCATGCATTTTTTTGAAAACCGCCGCCAACAGGTTTATCATTTTCTAAGGCAGCAAATGGAAAAAGGCACGCAGATTTATGTTGTTTATCCGCTTATTTCTGAATCGGAAAAGATGGATTTAAAAAACCTCGAGGAAGGTTACCGGCACATAACGGAGGCTTTCCCCGATGTGAAGGTGAGCAT
>JBBIVS010000513.1:0-2998 GCA_037439605.1 Draconibacterium sp.
GAATTACAACGTCTTCTTCTATTTTATAATTGGCAATGTAACTTCGGACATTATGGATTAATGCATTTTTACCAACCTCGCAATTGTGGAGCCATGCGTTATAAATACCGGTTTTGAAAGTAATTCCACCAACAAGGTTTACTGATCCGTTGAAACTGTTGAGCCTGATGTGTCCGCTGAATTTGCAGTTTTGAATGTTATCGGGAATAAAATCGGCAGAAACCTTAATTAGGTTCCAGTCGGTTGACGAACAACCCTGATGAATTAACTGGCCTATTTCCTCGTCAAAAAGATTGCGATAGTTTGTTTCAGTAAGATTTGTATTCATATTTAGAAGATTTGTTCCCAAATGTATTGAAAAAGGAATATAAATGTCAACTCACAAACATAACATTGATGATTGTTTTTGTAATGTAAACATTACAATTAATGTATTATAGTATTGTAAAACAGAATATTAAATTTATTATTATACCTAACAATAATATTTAAAGACATTGTAAAAAACCTAATATTAAATTTGATCCAAATAGTTGGTAAGACGTGTTTTGCCGGTGAGTTTTAATTTTTTCCTTAACCGTATGCGGGCAATTTCAACGCTTTTTGATGTTATTTGCTGTAGTCCTGAAATTTCTTTGCTTGTTAACCCTAGTCGCAGGTATGCGCATAATTTTTTTTCTTTTACTGAAATTGAGGGATGCCTGGCCTGTAGCCTGCTAAAAAAACCAGGGTGTATTTTCTGAATTTCACTTTCAATCATGGGCCAATCGGGTGGGGTGGCTGAATTGTTTTCAAGCATATCAAGCAGTTGCTGTAATTGTTTCAGATTTTTTTCGTTGATTCCTGGTTTTATAGTATTCAGAAGTTTGGTTACTTTTGTTAGCAATTCATTTTTCTGGGAAAGCTGCATTAAAAACGAAACCAACTCACGATCTTTTACATTCAGTTGATTTTGAAGCCGTTGCCGGGTCTTCACCTCCAGTTCCCTCACCGTCTCCATTTCCTGTATCTGGCCCATTGCGCGTTTGAGCCGGGTGATGTCCTGTATGGAAGCCCTTATTCCAAGATATTTACCCAACCTGTCATAAACACCGCGCACGTTCATAATACACCAGCGCAACTGTTTTGTGCGTGTCAGAATCCTGAATTCGAGTGATTGGTTGACCAGCATCTGGTCGAGCGATTGCGATAAAAATTCTGCAAATTTTTCACGATCACTTTGATAAACAAGCAATTCAGCAATACCTTCTGAAGCTATGATTTGATTTGAAGAGAAGCCTGTTAAATCGAAACATGACGGGGAACAGTATTTGATTTCGCCTGAGGGTGAATACCAAAGTTCCCAGCCAAATGTAAAATCGGCAATTAACTGGTAAAATTTTTGTTTTTCAGTTTCTTCTGCGAGTAGGGCTTTGGTTTCCTTTAATTCAAGTTTGAATGCCGACAACTGAGTCTCCAATTCGCGTATCCGGATTTTGTATTTTTCTGTAATCTCCTCGGTTGACATTCAAGGCATTTTAAGTTAAAACCAATTTTGCCCTAAATTAATTGTTTTTATTGAAAATGATTTTTATTTCTTAAAGATGAAATAAACGGCGAGAATCAGAAAAACAAACCCGATAAAATGATTTAACCTGAAAGTCTCGTTTTTGAAAAATAACAATGAAAATGATACAAATACAACCAGTGTGATAACCTCTTGAATAACTTTTAATTCAACCAGTGAAAAAGGCCCGCCGTTTCCTTTAAAACCAATTCGGTTGGCCGGCACCTGAAAGGCATATTCAAACAGCGCAATCCCCCAACTGATTAATACGATGGCTGCTAACGGAAGCGTTTCGAACCACTTCATTTCCTTGAATTTTAAATGGCCGTACCAGGCAAATGTCATAAAAGTGTTCGAAAGTGCGAGTAAAGCTATTGTATAAAATGTTTTCATAAATTTTAGCAAAAAAACTCCGCAATATTAATTGATTTACTGTTACATAAAGCGCGAGGCCAGCTAAAATTTTAATGAAATCATCGGTTAAAACCACTTTTTTTTCCTGAACAAAATAACACCAATAGCTGCCAGGACGGTTGAAATGCCCAAAACTGCCGGGAATGCCCAACTCCAGTTTTCCATAAAATTCGGGACATTCATACCGTACAAACTTGCCACCAAAGTTGGGATCATTAAAATAATCGAAATTGAAGTGAGCTGCTTCATAACCACGTTCAGATTATTTGAAATAACGGATGCAAAAGCATCCATCATCCCTGCTTGGATATCGGAATATATTTGTGCCATATCAAGCGCCTGTTTATTTTCGATAAAGGCATCTTCAAGCAAATCTTCATTAATCTCGCTTAAAGTGGCACGTTTCGAGTTTCGTAATTTTGCGAGCACTATTTCATTCGCTTTTAACGAAGTAATGAAGTAAACCAGGCATTTTTCCATTTTCAGCAACTTGTTTAATTCCTCGTTTTTGATGGAAGCTTCCAAATCGGCTTCAATCAGGGCAGTTTGCTGGTTGATATGCTTTAAATAGCGAAGGTAAGTGTTGCCTGAACGTAAAAACAGTTTCAGGATGAAATTGAGCACATCGTTTAAATTCTGGCCTCTTTCGCGGTATAGCGACGGCTGATCGAACAGTAAAACTTCATTTTCATACGAACACAAGGTAACTGTAATTTGTTCAGTCATAAAAATACCGAGTGGTACAGTAAAGTACGGAACACCATTGTTGGGATTCGATATTGGGATTCGGAAAATGACCAGTGACCAGTCGTCATCAAATTCAACCCTGGGACGTTCATCAACGTCGAGAATATCCTGAATTATATCCTGCGGAATACCGAACTCTTCCTGTAAACGAATGATTTCGTCTGTTGTAGGTTGTAAAACATTTATCCAGCAATTTTTTTCCGCGTGATCAATTTCAAAATATCCACCAAAACTTTTAAAGATTTTTAGCATGATAATGCCTCCTCAGTTTTACCATTAGGAAGCATTTTT
>JBBIVS010000514.1:0-1499 GCA_037439605.1 Draconibacterium sp.
CATCACTGCAGTCAGTACTTTTTTAATATCCAAAATATTCCAGATACGTTTCCATGTCTTTGTTTCCGCTGCCCGAAAGGTTGATAACGTTTATATCATCGGGACTCATTTTTATCTTATCGAGTGCAGCAAGTGCGTGAGCTGATTCAAGCGCCGGAATGATGCCCTCTTTCTGAGTCAGGAGAAGCGCGGCACACAGTACTTCTTCATCGGTGGCAGCAAGGTATTTTGCCCGTCCGGTTTTATAAAGATGGGCGTGCATCGGGCCAATTCCGGGATAATCGAGTCCGGCTGAAATGGAGTAGGGTTCAGTTATTTGTCCATCGCGGTTTTGCATGAGCATGGTTTTAGCAGCATGTAAAATTCCCGGAGAACCCACCGTTAAAGTAGCTGCTGTTTCATTGGTATCAACTCCTTTACCGGCTGCTTCAACACCAATCAGTTCAACCTGTTCGTCATCCAGAAAATGATAAAATGCGCCTGCTGCGTTACTTCCACCTCCGACACAAGCCAAAATCCGGGTGGGAAATTCGCTGCCGGTTTGCTCTTTTAGCTGCCATTTTATTTCGGCACTGATAACCGACTGAAACCTTGCAACCATATCGGGATAAGGATGCGGGCCAACCACGGAACCGATAATATAATGCGTGTCTTCGGGATTGTTGATCCAGTCGCGCATGGCCTCGTTGGTGGCGTCTTTCAGCGTTTTGTTGCCGCTGCGAACCGGAACCACTTCTGCACCCAGCATTTTCATTTTTTTTACATTGGGCGCCTGCCGGGCAACATCGAGCGCTCCCATGTAAACAACACATTTTATGTTTTTCAAGGCACAAACCGTTGCAGTTGCAACACCGTGCTGACCAGCTCCGGTTTCGGCAATTACACGGGTTTTACCCAGTTTTTGAGCTAACAAAATTTGTCCGACAGTATTGTTTAGTTTGTGTGAACCTGTGTGGTTTAAATCCTCGCGTTTCATGTAAACTTTCGAACCGTAATGTTCCGATAACCGACTGGCAAAATAGAGTGGCGATGGCCGGCCAACATAATCTTTCAGCAAATGGTCGAACTCGGTTTTGAATTCTTCCGATTCAATGATTTCCAAATAACGGCGCTTCAACTCGTCGATGTTGGTGTACATCATTTCAGGAATCCACGCTCCGCCAAACTCGCCGTAATATCCTTTTTCGTTAACGTTGTATTTCATGTTCTGTGTTATTCTAATGCGTTCTATGTGTCTATGTGGTGGAAAATAAACCATATAGGCACATAGGTCACATAGTGATTTGATTTATAAATGTTTTCAGTTTTTCAATGTTTTTAACTCCGGGTTCGTCTTCAAAACCGCTGTTTAAGTCAACTCCGGTAAGTTTTGGGTGGTTAATTTCCAATATACCACTTACATCGTCCGGGCCGATTCCACCACTCAGAAAAAACGGAATGTGCCCGTTATATCTATCAAGAATTGCCCAGTTGAATTTTTGGCCCGAGCCACCGTGATT
>JBBIVS010000514.1:1514-2958 GCA_037439605.1 Draconibacterium sp.
GTCGAAAAGAAAGTAATTGGCCACTTTTTCATATTGCTGAGTAGATGCAAAATCGAAATTTTCATCAACACTAAAAGCCTTGATAATTTTCAATCCCTGTCTTTTGAGTAACAGGCAGGTTTTTGGGTTTTCTTTTCCGTGAAGTTGTACCCAATCAAAACCCAGATTCTTTGCCAGCGCCAGAATTTCAAAAGCATTTTCATCGACAAAAACCCCCATCTTTGGTTTTTCAGAATTAAAAAGTCCGGGCTCGGGAATTTCTCCAACAAACCGTTTTGAAAGGGCGTAGAAGATATATCCCATAAAATCGATATCCAGTTTTTCAACTTCCTGCCGGTTTTGGGTATATTTCATGCCGCAGACTTTTATATTGAGTTTTCGTGTCATAATTCTTCAATTAACTTTCTGCAAGCCTCTCCCGGATTTTCAGTTTTCATAAAAGTTTCTCCTATCAGAAATCCCTTAAAACCATTTTCGCGCAAATAGTGAATGGTTTTGGCGCTGTCCAGTCCGCTTTCCGAAATCTTTACAAATTTATCGGGAATAAGTTTCGACAAACGAACTGAAGTTTCAACATCCATGTTAAAGGTTTTCAAATCGCGGTTGTTCACGCCAACAATGTCAACAAAATTGTTTACTTTATCCAGCTCTTCGGCATTGTGAATTTCCATTAAAACTTCCATTCCAAGTTCTTTTGCTGTTTTGGCCAGCAGTTTAGCCTGTTCCTTTTCGAGGCAGGCGGCAATCAGTAAAATCACATCCGCGCCATATGCTTTTGCCTCAACTAATTGATAAGTGTCAATCATAAAATCCTTTCGAAGTATGGGTATTTTAGGATTGGTTTCGCGTGCTTTAACCAGGTTAGCCTGTGAGCCGCCAAAAAATTTTGGTTCGGTTAAAACCGATAATCCGGCAGCACCTGCTTCTGTGTAAGCTTTTGTTACTTCTTCCACTTTTGCCTGTACGTTGATGATTCCCTTTGACGGCGATTGCTGTTTAAACTCGGCGATGATTCCTGAAGAACCTTTTTTCAGCAAATTTGCTTTTAGTGAAATACATTTGCGGTTAAAATCTGGTATTTCAAAAAGTACCTCAACATCGACCACAGTTTTCTGGTGAGCTATTTCTTCTTTTTTTGCTTCGATAATTTTGTCGACTATGTTCATGTCTATATTAGGCGCTTAGCGGTTTTGAACCGCTAAGCGCATGATTGCTACGTTGTTACTTTCTTCAATTTCTCCAGCGCTTTTCCACTTACCAGGGATTCTTTTGCTTTTTCAACACATTCAAGTAATTCTTTTTCAGGATAAAAGACTTTTAAACCGAGTGAGGCATTGGCAATTACCACGTTGTTTTGTTCCGATGTTCCTCTTCCTTCCAGAATATCAACAAAGATTTTAGCTGCTTCTTCAACCGTGTTTCCTCCAAAAATTTTTTCGGGCTG
>JBBIVS010000515.1:0-2955 GCA_037439605.1 Draconibacterium sp.
ACAATATTGGCTGGCCTGCCGCGCTAGGCGATCGCTCGAGGGAGCTGATTAAAGGCATTCCTGCCGAAAATATACTGATTGGCGTTACTCATACCCACAGCGCCCCCGATGCGTATGCCCTCCCAGATGAAAAGGGAAATCACGGCGCCGACCTTCAATACCTCGACTGGTGCGTTACACAAATTGCCGATGCAGTTAAAGAAGCCGTTGCAAAACTTGAACCGGCTCAACTGAAAACAGCAGTTGGCGAGGCAAAAGGCAAAATCGCCTACAACTATTACGCGCCTGCGTTGTACGACCCCCGAATGGGAGTTATTCAGGCAATTGCAACTACAGGCAACAACAAAGGAAAAACCATTGCCACGCTTGTAAATTATGCATCGCACCCCGAAATTCTGGGAACTAAACGCAAACTGATGAGCCCCGATTTTTGCGGCCCGCTGTACGACCGGATTGAATCGAAAGTGGGTGGAATAGCAATATACATGAACAGCGCACAGGGCGGAATGGTAACTGCTGATACCCGGCTTGAAAACGGCGGTGATGCCAACGACTGGAATGAATGTATCCGCATCGGAAACCTGATGGCCGATGAAGCAATCCGGATTGTTGAGCCCATCATGGCTGAAGCCAATCCTGGTATTTACTGCGCATCGAAAATGATTCAGTTTCCGATTGAAAATGATGTAATGCGATTCGTACTCAAAAATTCGCCCATTGCAAAAAATACGGCGCACAATGCTGATTATAGTGTTATTTCAACCAGGCTGAATTTACTGAATATCGGTAAGGCACAGGTTTTAACCATTCCTGGCGAAGCACTGCCAAACATTGGTTTCTATGTAAAACGGCACATGAAAACCGACCAGCCATTCCTGTTTGGTTTGACAAACGATGCTTTCGGTTATATAATTTCGAAAGAGGATTTTAACAGTTTTAAAAGATATGAATACATTTCGCTTACATCGCTGGGTGAAATGACCGGCGAAATTTATGGCCGCGAAGCGCTGAAAATGATTGAAGAGAACCCTGCGCCACATAAATAAGGATGGTTTGAATATAAGGAGATACCGGAATGTTGCTGCAACAATTGTTCGCGGTCCGTTGCTTATTGTCCGGGTGATGCTGTTTCTCTTATTTCAACACTCGTATTTTGTCCGTTTAATATTGGGCATTTGCTGGCAATCTTTGTTGCTTCGTCAAGATTTTTGGCTAAAATAATAATATAACCTGCAACAGAATTATTGTCGGCAATGTGCGGCGTTTCAATAATTTCATTATTTGGTTTCAGCACTCGTCCCTGTCGGGAAAAATGATTTCCACCATCTACAAGTTGATCGTTGTCTGCAATTTCGTTTATCCATTCCATCCATTGCTGCATATAAAGTTCCATTTGCTTTTGGGTAGGTTGTGCTTCCTGATTGGTTATGTCCATTCTGAACAGTAAAACAAATTCTTTCATTTTATGTCGTTTTTTTTATTTTTTTGCTGATTATAACTTTTGGCAATATTTTTAGTTGCCGATGTCGAAGCATTTTATTTTTCAGTATTACTTGTTTTTTCAAACAAAAAGCTAAAAACCTTCACCGAAGTATCGTCAGCCCGTTTTTTGCGAAGGGTGATGGTTTTCAGTTCATCAGTGATTTCGATTTCGCCGGCATATTCTGTTTTGGTATTATTTGCCGGTGTCTCAATTGCCGTTGGTAACCAGCCGGATATTTGTTCCGACCGCTGCCAGATGCTAAACGGATTTCCGTTTTCGGTGTTGCCATATTCAATGTAAAGTTTGTACCGCCCGTTGTCGAGGCCGGGAAGCGATATTTGTACCATGGGAACTCCTTCAATGTCGATTTTTGCTGTCCATGAATCTGATTTTTTCAGTCCGAAAACAATTGCCGGGTCCTGGTAATCGGCTGTGGCAAGCCAGTAAAGCGAAAATAACATTCCCTGTGCAGTCAGTTTTTCGCGTTGAGGAATGACAGTAACCTTGTCGTCAATTCTTATTTCAGTATTTTCAAATTGTGGTTTGTCTGTATAAAACATGGCAACTGAGGTGTAATCTGCTTTTACATTGGTTTTTGCTTCGGGCTGATGTTCAATGGTCAGGTTGAACGATTCACTGAAATTCATTTTATCAGAAAGGTAAAACCTGTATCCACCGGTGCGCGCAGTCATCAGGTTGTATTCAAGCGAACCATGAATCGGCAAACTGATTCCCCTGTCCCATTTATCAGGAACTGCGTACCACCCGCCATTGAAATAGTCTTCAGAACCGGTGCCATGCATTCGCATCTTTCCGTCGATGGTGGTACAGTCATCCCCCTCGAAAAACAGGGTGTGGCCTTCCTCAAGTCCCTGTGCAATCAAAATTGTACCAATGTAATGTCCTTTCCCTTTTACATCGGAAATCAGATACGGAACGCCCTGCGGAATATTGTATTCCCTCCGTGACTGGACATAAAGCTTGCCTTCGTTCTTTGTATCCCTTTTATCTTCAGTGTAATAAATGGTTCCCGATATCATCAATTCATCAGGAGCGGTTGCACTGGTTTTTTCGTATTTCAGTTTTATTTCTGCTGAATTGTCAAATGGCATGGGTAAATATGAATACAGTTTTGTTTTGTTGGAACCCAGCAATACCGACTGCATGGCCGGTTTTCCGAAAGCAAAACCAAAAAAGTCGTGCAATGGCAGGTCAAGCGCATTTTGGGTTTCATTGTCCCAGCGGGCCGTCAGCATTACTTTCCGGTAAGCCTGTAATATATTGCTTCCGGCGCCAAACTCAATTCCAACAATACGCCCCCCGCTTTTGATTTCAAAAATATTTTCTTCCACACCTGGTTTTAATTCGATGTTTATCTTTTTTGTTTTCAGTTGGTTAGCGTACGAATCAAGTGGTAAAATTTGTTTGCTCCAGACAGCCTCAATTTTTTCGAACATATCTTTGTAACCTGA
>JBBIVS010000516.1:0-2950 GCA_037439605.1 Draconibacterium sp.
GTGTTAAATCTAATCCCGAATCACTGCTTACGGCAGATTCAAAAGATTCTTTTAAAGTATTGATTTTTTCGAGTGCAAAGTTTTTCAAGGTGTTAATGGCTTGACCAACTTCCTTTTTTTGCCCGGGCGATACATTTTTAAAATCCTCAAAAAGCTGGCTGATACTCCCCTTTTTGCTGATGTATTTTAAACGAAGCTCCTCAACTTCTTCTTTTCCCGAAACAACTATTTTTTCAATTTCTTCCTGTAAAGCCTTGATTTTCTCTAACATGATAAACTTTGTTGAATTGAAGCGCAAAGATAATTATTCTGTTGAAAATGGGATGTGGTTTTGGATTATAGTCAAATTGTACTTCTATTTAATCATATTTTGACTCGGTGTCATAGTTTGACTAAAATGGCTTTTGGTTCATGCAGTATCTTTTTAAGCGCCCAAATCCCAACGCCTGAAATACAATCCCTGCCTTACGATTGGTAAAGTTTTAATTTCAATCTCTTCCATTTGTGCCTGATTGAGCGGAGTAAATCCGGAGGCAATTTTTACGTTTTCCTCGATTTGCGAGATGCTGTCAACACCAATTATCGAAGTGCTGACCGGTAAACTCATGTTGTACTCAAGCGCTTCTTTTATTGAAATGGTTCCCGGTTTTGGTGTGCGCAAACGGGCGTCGGTTTGTTCTTCCAATGGCGGCGGGGTCCAGCACGAAAGCATTCGTCCGCGGGTTGCTATTTTCATGCTGATAATGGCAATTCCCTGTTTCTGAGCTTCGGGAAGCAGGTAATTTTTAAAACTCAGATAATGAACATCGGCAGCGTTTACCGCCAGCAAAATCGAATCGAATGGGTAGCGTTTAATGGCTTCGAGCAAAACAAGTGGTTCAAAATGACCGGTAATCCCGATGTTTCCGACCATCCCTTCAGCTTTTGCTTTTTCCATAGCTTTAATGGCGCCATTGGCAGCAAAAATCTTATCCACATCATCCTGTCGCTGTACGTTGTGCAATTGCCAGGTATCTATATGATCAGTTTGCAGGTTTTTTAAACTCTCTTCGAGCAAACGCATCGATCCGTCGTAAGTGCGGTCGTGGGTTTTGGTTGACAGCCAAACTTCGTTCCGGCGGGTTTTCATTACCCGGCCAATATTCAACTGGCTCACTCCCTGTCCGTAAGATGCGGCTGTATCGATGTAATTAATCCCCAAATCGATGGCGCGGTGGATGATTTTTTCCGATTCCTCCTCGAGGCCTTTTATTTCAAGAGTTGCCTGTCCACCCAGGCTTAAAACGCCAACTTTATAACCCGTTTTGCCCAGCGATCGGGTAGGCATTGCACTGTAAGTAACCGGATTAAAAGGGTGTTCATCGTTCTTTTTAAAGGGAACGTTACTCATTTCTTTTTCGGAAGCCAGTGATTTTCCAACGGTTACCGAGGCAGCGGCTGCCAGTCCGGTTCCCAGAAATTTTCTGCGGTTGATGTGATTTGTTTCCATTGTTATCGTTTTTATTTTCGGTTTAAAAATAATTTTTCAAAAAGCATTAAAAATTCATTAACCTCTCCATATCCTTGTGCGGTTTATTTTTGGAATTGTATCCAGCAAAATGTTTGTATCATCCACAATCTGAAAATCATACATTCCAACACAAATAAAATCGGCTCCGCTGTCGAATGCATATTTGAATCCATCCTGTGGTGTAATTGCCCCGGCAGCAAGCACTTTAAAAGCTATCCAGGGTTGCTCGAGCTGATTCATAAAATCAATGGTTTCCTGGGGTTTGAAACAGAAAATGTTATCCTTGTAATCTTTTTCGACTGTACTTTTCTTTTCGGTATCAACCTGTGCCGACCAATAATTGTGATGATGCATGGTCTTTACCCAGAAATCGGGAATAATTCCATTTTCAACACAACCTTTTACTGTTTCTATCCGGTGGGCGCCAATTCCAGCAGGCTTACCAAAACTTCTTATAAGTTCAAGGCCTTTTGCAATTTCATCAAAATTCCCATTGTTAACCAGTTTGTCTGCAATTCCACCCTGGCAATACATGACTTTTGCCCCAACTTCTTCCGATTTTCTGATCCCTGCAAGAAATCCTTTGCTGTCGCCACAATCCGAAATAAACATCATTTTTCCACCGGTTTCGTGCCAGTATTTATTTATAATTCTTCCCAATGCCGGATTGGTAATAATTGCGTTTATTCCGCACTTTTCTGCCAGTTGCAAGGTCATCATAATGCGTTCATCGGTGTGATATGCCTTTACCAACTGAGATGCATAAATCAAATCCCGTGCATGAGCCCATCCACCAATCAGATTGCCTCCCATAATCATTCGGCTGAGTTCAAGATCGCCTATTTTACCTTTGGGCACCTGGCCTTTTAAATTTTCAAGCGATGTAAAACTGAATGTTTTCATGGTGGCCCCCGAGTTAACATCGGGCTGTCCGTCAAGGAATTTTTCTTCGTAACTGTTCCATTTCTGTTTCCTGTAAACGGCGTATGCAAATGCACCTAAAAACGGAATGCTAATTAAATCGCGGATTATTTCGCGCCGGTTTATTGAAATTCCTTTTTCTTTTTCAGGAGGTACAGGAAATTGCGCCTTTTCTTCTTTCCAACGTTTTATCCAGCGATCGGCGCCAAACATATATCCCGATGGAAGTGCCACAAAAACCATAAGGACAAAAAATTCGATTAGTACCTTATTTACCCAAAGGTAACTGCCTTCGGCAATATTTCCGAAGGTATAGCCCGGTATTGGCGGGTAGGCTACAAAATAAAAAAGTAATAACACTCCTCCGGCTACCGAAGACCAGCGGACAAAGAAACCGGTAAAAAGTGAAAATCCGATGAGTATTAATCCCCAGATATTTAAAAAGTCCACAACATTCATTGTTTGCGGAGATGCTGCCATTTGCTGAAATAATCCGGCAAAAATCCATTTGGAACCCAT
>JBBIVS010000517.1:0-2945 GCA_037439605.1 Draconibacterium sp.
AGAAATAAAAGTCAAATTAGATGTTTTTGTAATGTGACCAATGACTATTGACCAGTTGCCGGTAACTTTTCCTGTTCTCCCCATTCTTAAAAATCTTTATTACTTTTGCGATTGTTGAAATTGAGTAAAAATGGATGCACACCAGGTTGTATATTCAAAAAATGTAGTTGAATTTGTTACTGTAGCAAGCGAGTATTGTACTTCGGTTGAGAATGTGGCAAAATTTCAGGCAGAAGCAAATCTTCAAAAAATGCAGAAACTTTTACCGTTGCTCTATTTAAAAGCCTCCATGTTGCCAAAAATTGAAAGATTGCTCGACGAGGAACTTGAAAAATATGTCAGCGAATTGGATTACAACATGTTGCATCAGAAATGGTTGCAGTTGCTGAATGAATATGATAGTTTTTATGAGGTTTTCGATCCCTCAATTCAGTTTGGCCAGGAAACAGTGACTGCAAGTGTTTCGGAAAACCTGCTCGACATTTATCAGGATTTAAAGAACTTTTTGATTGCCTACAGCATTGGAAACGAGGAAGTAATGAACGATTCGCTTGTTGAATGTGTTGAGCATTTCGAAGAATTCTGGGGGCAGCAGGTGGTTAATGTTTTAAGGGCGGTGCACATGTTGGTTTACAGCAACGCCGATTTTAGCAAGGAATTAAAAAACGATGAAATTCAGCCCGGCAAGGGAAATCCGAAATGGCTGGATAGCTTTTGGGGAACCGATGAAGATACCGATGATGTTTAAAGAAAGTATTACAAAAGAGGAACTAACCGATTTGCCGTTGCGATGGTTTGAAGGCGAAATTGTTGTGGTTGACAGTAAGGAAAAAATTGCAGAAGTAGTTGAAGCATTGTCGAAGGAAAAGCTGTTGGGGTTCGATACCGAGACAAAACCTTCTTTTAAAAAAGGGGTAATTAATAAAGTTGCTTTACTGCAGCTTTCGGTTAAAAACAAGGCCTATCTGTTCCGCCTTCACAAAATTGGTTTGCCCGAAGTAGTTTGCAGGCTTCTGGCCAATCCTGACATTATAAAAGCGGGAGTTGCAATACACGACGATATTAAAGGCCTCCAGCATTGGAAAAACTTTAAACCAGGCGGTTTTAAAGACTTGCAGGATCATGCAAAAACATTGGGAATTACCGATTTCAGCCTGAAAAAATTAGCTGCAATTACCTGCGGGTTCCGCATTTCAAAGGGACAACAACTTTCGAACTGGGAAGCCGACGAACTTACCGAAGCACAGCAAATTTATGCTGCTACCGATGCCTGGGCTGCATTGAAAATTTTCGAAAATATCTCCAAAAATTAATTCATGTCCGGAAGCATCGCAAAAATTTTTCTGAAACCTGGCAAGGAACAATCATTGAAGCGATTTCATCCCTGGGTTTTTTCAGGAGCCATCGGAAAATCGGAAGGAAACCTGGAGGAAGGAGACCCGGTAAATGTTTATTCTGCCAACGGCGAATTCCTTGCCATAGGGCATTGCCAAATCGGGTCGATTGCAGTGAGGGTATTTTCCTTCGAAGAGGTAAATCCTGATTTCGATTTTTGGAAAATGAAAATTGAAAAAGCATGGAGCCTCAGAAAATCGATTGGCCTGGCCGATAATTTTGAAACCAATGTTTTCAGGTTAGTTCATGCTGAAGGCGATGGAATGCCGGGTTTAATTGTTGATTTTTACAACGGAACGGCAGTAATGCAGGCTCACACGGTGGGAATGTACCTGGTGCGTAATATGATTGTTAAAGCATTACAGGAAGTTCTGGGTGAAAGGTTAAAGACGGTTTATGATAAAAGTGAAAAATCGCTTCCTTACAAGGCTGACATTATTTCTGAAGATGGATATTTATTTGGCGAAGGAGGCGAAACTGAAGTTCTTGAGAATGGCCTGCGCTTCATGGTCGATTGGATGGAAGGTCAGAAAACAGGCTTTTTTATCGACCAACGCGAAAACCGTCAAATCGTTCAGCAATTTGCCAAAAACCGCGATGTTCTGAACATGTTTTGCTACACGGGTGGTTTTTCGTTTTAAAAGGCGGCGCCCGATTGGTGCATTCGGTCGATTCATCGGCAAGAGCCATTGACTTGACCAAAGAAAATGTTGAACTCAATTTTCCTGACGATAAAAGGCACGAAGCTTTTACAGCCGATGCCTTTGAGTTTATGCGAAATATAAAGGATAAATACGATCTGATTATACTCGATCCGCCTGCATTTGCAAAACACCGCGATGCCGTTCATCAGGCATTGCAGGCTTACAAACGCATCAATTCCAGGGCATTTGAGCAAATCCGCAGTGGCGGCATTGTTTTTACTTTTTCGTGCTCGCAGGTCGTTTCGAAGGAAAAATTCCGGGAAGCAGTGTTTTCGGCAGCAGCCATTTCGGGCCGCAATGTGCGCATATTGCACCAGCTTACCCAACCTGCCGACCACCCGGTAAATATTTACCATCCCGAAGGCGAATACCTGAAAGGACTGGTTTTGTTTGTGGAATAATGTCACACTGAGCGCAGTCGAAGTGTGATTAAAATAGATGATGCAGGATTATATTGTTCAAAATGTGGTAAGTTTTGGTATTGAAAATAAACAATGAATGTAGTGTTGTAATGATTAGACAAAATTTGGTAGATTTCCTAAACGAAGAATTAAAGGAAAATACAATAATTGAAAAACTGAATTACCTTGAAGATGCGCACCGTGGAAGTGTGATTTTCACCACCAGTTTTGGTTACGAAGACCAGGTAATCACCGATATGATTTTCAAAAATAATCTTGATGTAAAAGTTGTTACGCTTGACACAGGCCGGCTTTTTCCTGAAACTTACAAAGTGTACAACAGCACTCTTGATAAATACAAAAAGCCAATTTCAGTATATTTCCCACCTGCCGAAAAAGTGGAGGAACTTCTAAACAAAAAAGGGCCGTTCAGTTTTTACGAATC
>JBBIVS010000518.1:0-2934 GCA_037439605.1 Draconibacterium sp.
TGAATAGTGTCGGCCAGATTGTAACTGAGTTGTGCGTTTGTGTTTGAAAAAAACAGGATACTCCAGATTATTGTTAAAAAACCGATTTTTATTTTCATCTTATTACTTTAGTGTTACTTATTTATTATTTCGTGTTACCTGAAGATCAAAAAAATTATTGGGCTTTACTCATTACAAGTTTGCCATGCTCAATTCCTTTTATTCCGATGAGTTTTTCAGAAATCTCGGTTAACCGTTTAGAGGGGCCTTTTACAGCAATAATTTCCATGTAATTAATCTCATTCAGATAAAATCCCTGAACAGATAAAATCACATCGCTGTATTCAAACTGAATTTCAGATGACCTTTTCAGAATTTCGCGTTTTTGATTGTTGAAAACCAGCACAACTGCCCCTGCTACAATATTGTCGCATTTCCATTTTTCTTCGGTCAGATTTTTTTCGATTAAATGACGGATTGCCTGCGAACGGTTGGCAAACTGGTTGTCGGCCACAAATTCGTCAAGGGCTTTTAACAAATCTTCGTCTAAAGAAACTCCAAACCGGGAAACTGACATTGTGTTACTTTTTAATTAAATCGTAACACGAAAATAAAAAAAATCGGATTAAAGCGAGCTTTTAAATAAAAACTTTTCCAAAGTTTCAAACTTTGGAAAAGTTGAGAGAGGAAAAACCATCAAATTTCCCAAATCAGTTTCTTGCCAAAACCGAGCCGGTTGTCAGTCATTTTGATGTAACTGACCCTTACAATCCAAAGTGATGTATCCATCAAAACCGCAAACGGGAACTTTTTAAGGTAGGCAAATTTGGCTTTAGAGGCCAGTTCATTTTCCGGAATTTGCATTGTTCCCCTGAACTGAATCCCCCTGATTTTTCCCAGGACACCGGTTTCCAAAACCACACTTCCGGCAACCGACGGGTTTTGAAACGCATCCTTTGCATGTTTGGTGGCATTGTCGGTGGTAAAAACAAAACAGTTTTCGTCTTCGAGCCAAACATAAAAACAGTTGGCACACCACGGATTATTTTCAACACAGGTGGCGAGCGTCAGAACGTGGTGCTGGTTGATGAAATCGACAATTCGTTTTTCAGGATGGTTCATTTGATGAATTTTCGCTAAAAATAGAAGGAACTTTTATTTCAGACAAATAGTAATTAGTTTTGGGTAGTGAGAATAACAATACTTTTAAATATGGCAACGATTAAAACGATTTATCTGGGCGATTTGCGCACCGAAAACGAACACTTGCAATCGGGCAACAAAGTGATAACTGATGCACCTACCGACAACCGCGGGAAAGGCGAGTATTTTTCGCCAACCGATTTACTGGCAACGGCTTTGGGAAGCTGCATTATGACTATTATGGGAATCAAGGCGCGCGATAACAGAATAGATATTACCGGAACGGAAGTAGAAGTAACAAAAATTATGGCATCGGACCCTCGTCGCGTTGCCGAAGTGGTGGTTGAGTTTCATTTCCCGAAAAAAAATTATTCTGAAGAGGAAAAGCAACTTATTGAAAGTGTTGCGGGAATCAGCCCGGTGCCGCTGAGTTTGCACCCTGATTTGAAGCAGACGATTCTGTTTAATTGGTAAGCGTTAGTTCAGAGTTCAGGGTTCAGAGTTCAAAGTTTCGGGTTCAGAGTGCGGGTATATTACCTGGGATTGTTTTTCACAATTTTTTTTTCGAATATTTCGAGATTAGTTTTAATACGGAGCAAGTAAATTCCAACCGGAATTTCGGGCCAGTTAAAATCTGTTTTATTTCCTGAATATTGCTTTATTAAAACGCCTTCAGCAGAATAGAGTTGCAATAAAACAAGTTGTTGCGCAAGCGGTAATGACACCGAAAACTGATTGGTAAAAGGGTTTGGAAAAACTTTTACCTGCCCTGAAACTGAATTTATTTGAGCATTTACCGCCGATTCGGTTTTTGATACCAGCCAGTAATCGGGGTCAATTTTAAGTTCGGCAACCGGAAAATCAACTTCAACCAAAAATTCCTGTTTATTTGTGGTTTGAACCAGTCTGAAATCAGTGGAATCTGTCTTTTCTGCATTGTAAACCCTTATTGGCACAGGCATTTCGTAAAAACTTACGGATGGGTGTGACTGGGTTTGCGAAAGTTTAATCTTTAAAAGCCCCTGTTCAACAGGTGCAAATTCAGCAGAATAAATAGGGTAACCTTCGCCGTAAAACCAGTCGTTGAAAAATTCTGTAAGGCTTGTGTCGCCAGCCGTTTCCATGTGCTGAACAAGTTGATTTGTGCGCGCAAAACCGTTGGCAATTTCAGGGTCGTTAAAATAACTTCTGATTCCGGTAAAAAAGTCTTTATCACCCAAAATCCAGCGTAACATGTGCAGAAGGTAAGCCCCTTTTGAGTACGAAAGTCTTCCGCTGAAAATTGTGCCCACATTTGTGGTGTCTTTCACAAACACCGAGCCGCCGGGCAGTCTGAGAATCCGTTCCACATTCAGTTTTTTCCATACTGGCCACCAATAGCCATCCTGCAAATTTTCATAAACCAGCCCGGTCAGATAAGTTGCAAAACCCTCGTTCAACCATATATCCTGCCACGAACCGCAGGTAATGTAATTTCCAAACCACTGGTGGGCCAGTTCGTGTGCCACCAGTTCGTAATTGAAATTAAACATAAAACTCATGGTTTGGTGTTCCATTCCACCTCCCCAGCCAAACTGTGCATGTCCGTATTTTTCGTTTGCAAAAGGGTATTCGCCAAACAAATTGTTGTAAAGATTAATAAATTCAATGGTTACAGGAGTTTCCGCTTTTGCTTTTTCAAGGTTTTCGGGATACACATAGTTGAGGATTTCAAGCCTTCTTACGCTGTCAAGTTCCACCCAATCTGAATAATCGACATAATTGGTTACCGCTATAGCAATCAAATATGTTGTTATGGGATGGCGGTGCTTC
>JBBIVS010000519.1:0-2933 GCA_037439605.1 Draconibacterium sp.
ACAGTATCGCCCTGACTGTTTACGGTCTGAAAGTTGCTGTATGGCGGACTTGAAATTTCATTCCCTAACGTATCTTTTACATACCATTCATAAGTCGAACCCTTTTCGCCATCAATTCGGTAATACCTGTCGGCGCCAACACATACAAGGTCGATGACATAGCTCTCCTGTGCCGCGACATTTGCAGCAATCAGCAGAAAGAGTAATATGTGCATCAACTTCTTCATTATTCAAAATATTCCATTGTCCGGCATCCGTCAGTTGTTCACCTGGTATATCTGCGAATTTTTTGGTTTTGGGAATATTACCACCCTTGCTTTTTCTGAAGGTATTAAATTGCTTGAGCACTGGTCGATAATTTCCTGGACCCATATATCGGTTGATCCAACAGGCAATGGGGGCAGAATAATTGCCCTTTCATGTTCGGTAATGCCATACAGGTTAACCGACGCAGTTCCATCGCCGTATGTATATTTTAAATCCCAGGGCCCTTTTCCCGTCAGCACTATTTTAAACACCACAGGGTCGCCATAGCAAAGCGAATCCCCAATCACTGTTGCCTCGGGATGACGTTCAAGCACATCGACCAAAAACATCAGCAGGTTATTGGTGCAGCTCACCTCGTCCCAAACCATCACTCTCAGGAAATATCTGCCCGTTTCGAGCCAGTTTACACGAATGGTTGATCCCTGGTACATTCCGTTTTCGAAATATGGCACCGGTTCTACATTACCTTTTTCTGTGGCAAAGTTCACAAAATCCCATTGCTTTTCGCTGTACAAATCCCATGTATATCTGTCGCCGGGCCAGTCAACCACGCTGAATTCAAGTGTTTCACACTGTTCAACCTCAATATTCGTAACATTTTTCTGAGCTAAGGCAGTTGCCACAGCCAGAAACGCCAGGAGAATGAGCGGCAAGCTCCTTCTGACCCCTCCGCCAACCGGTGGAAAGAACCTGAAAACACATGTTAATATGAGGTTGTTACAGTTCAAATTTTGTTATTCGTATTTTCCCTTATTCTTTCATTTAAGCATTCATGCATTACAGCATTCACGCATTTCCTACCTACCACTTCATCTTCATATTTCCGGTTATCGCACGGGCATTTATAAGGGCTTCCATCAGATTAAACCTCGCGGTGTTCAGTTTAAAGCTTTCATCAGGTAGTTTAGATTTGGCCCCCGCCGGTTTGTTTTGTTTTGGAGACGGTTTTTCACCTTTTGATTTGGAGCTGTAGCTTTTTTGTAGTTTTGCCCCGGCATTGTAACCCAAACTTGCTGAAGCGGCCGGATTTAATGGTTTGTTCCACCGTGTGGCCCCACCCTGAGCGGGTTCCCTTGTGTTGCTCCCGCTTTCAGCGGGTTCCTCCGGCTTGCTGGTTGCCAGTTCGCGCATCAGGAACCTGCTGCTTTCGGGTTCGGATGCCAAAAAACGCTGCTCTTCCATCAACCTGCGTATGGTGGAAATGACAAACGACCTGAAGGATGGCGTGCGACGGACATTCAGCGAGGAAGGGCCGCTTTTTGTTTCCACTTCTGAAATACCGGATGCCGGTTTCTGTCGGGTTGATTTTGCTTTTACCCCTGAATTTTCGTGCTTTGACGTTTTCTTTGTTTTTTCAGCTTCCTTCGCTTCGATTGCCTTTTGACGTTTTACCGAAACAAACCTGGCTGGCGTACTTATGTCATTCACGAAACTTTTCCGTTCGGGCTGAATTTCGATTGCAACCGGCGCCGGTTCAATAGTTTCAGGAATGTTATTGCCGGTTGTTTCAGTCTGAATTAGGGAAACCGTGTCCTGCTTCAGACCTTCGTTTAAAGTAATTTCCGGTTTTTCCTCAACCGGCTGTATTTCAAACGCGATGGTTTCCATCGCTCCATTGCTTCCGGGTGACGCTGTACCAAAAAACTCCTCGTCCCAGTCGAACTGAAAATCGGGTAATGGCGTGTTGCTGAAACGGTCTTCAGGCGGCTCGCCGTAATCAGGTTTTTCGGGAGTTTCATCGAAAAGGCTTTTATCCGGCGGTTGAACCGATGTATTCGATTGTCGTGCAACCGGGGTATCCGTGCGCGATTTAATTTCGTTCAGCCTGTTTCGCGCCGCGGATTTACTTCGCAATTGCCGGTAGTTTTTTTGTCGTTTCATTTCTGTATAGTCTTTCTTAATAGGTATAAAGTGCCATTTTTAGCATATTCATGCAGCAAACCATGATTTTCCGATGCCTGCGGCATCGAATGTTTATAGAAATGCACGGTTTCTGGTTGTCCGACCCCGGCCGGGGTCGTATTTTCAATATAAATCATGTTTCTATAAACATGTAAATCCTCCGGATTTATTGAAAAATTGATATTTACTGCTAACGTCATCATTCACTTATTACTCATTAATCTATCGTTAATCGTTAATGTTTTTCTTCTGTCTTCAGTCGTTTCCCTTTTTCGGTGAGCCTGTATTTCTGATATTTGCTGTTGGGCTTGCCGGGAATTGTCATTTCAATTAATCCTGCATCGAGTGCTGGTTTCAGATACAAAAGCCTGAAATTCACTTTGTCTTTCAGACCTAAGAGGTTTTGTAATTCTATCCTGTTTAACTCTCCGTTTAAAACACCTAAAATAGCCTGAATGTAAACTTCAACCTCATCTTGGTGGGTAACTTGGTGGGTATCTTGGTGGGTATCTTGTGTATCACCCAACTTGTCATGCCCTATTGCATTATGCACCAGATGTTTATCTTGGTGGGTGACTTGCATGGTATCTTGCGCGGTATCTTGCGCGGTAACGCCCAAAGTACAGCGCATAAATCCATTTATCAATTCAAACGAAAACTGTATTTCCGGGTAATTTTTCAGTTCGGTTTGAATACGATAATAACCCGTACCAAATTTTTCAATATCGCCTCTGAGGTAAAATGCTTCGGCTAACAGTTTATTC
>JBBIVS010000520.1:0-2931 GCA_037439605.1 Draconibacterium sp.
AGACCCACTTGTCAATTAAGTCAAAAATTGCAGGATTTTTTCGAGAAGGTCTTAATTAGCAGTATGCTCAAATTATAAGCGGCTGAAAGTTATAATCAAATCCTCGTTCAATGATTATACCTTGAATATAATTTCGCTTGAATACCGAAAATAATATACTCAGCATTACCTTCAATTAAGCAATATTTAAAAGTAAATGAAGGTTTTGCTGGAATTATTCACAAATTCGACCAATTCATCCAAAGTGTATGTTGAATATTTTTCGAGTAATTCCTGAGTGTTTGGATTAAATGCTATTCTATGATTTCCCTTGAGGCCAACTCTCTAAAGTTTTTATCATGAAAAAGTATATGCTGAAATGAAACTCCAATAATTTCATTTTTATACTTGAGCCTTTCAAAACAAATAAAGTCAATTTTGACTTTTTTAAACCAATTCTGGAGTGCCCTTCTGGAGTGCCAAAATGCTTAAAATTGCACTATTTTGTGATTTTTGATGTTTCATATATGCTTGATAATCAATGCATATAGCAGTAAGATTAATTCATTGACAGGGTAGGGGTCGACGGTTCGAATCCGCCACAACCCACAAAAAAAACCGGCGTTTCATCGAAACTGCCGGTTTTTTTATTTATTTTAATTGATAACAATATTATCAGATAAAGAATTTCAGCATAAATAAAACTGCCAGAATTATTGTTACAATTGTAATTTCTTTGAATTTACCTGTAAGCACCTTCAAAATTACATACGTCAAAACGCCAAACAGGATTCCTTCTGAAATTGAGTAGGTTAATGGCATCATAATAATGGTCAGGAATGCCGGAATTGACTCCGTAAAATCATCGAAATTGATATTTTTCACAGGGGTCATCATCATTGCGCCAACCAAAATCAAAGCTGGTGCTGTTGCAGCGCCCGGAATCATAAGAAAGATTGGAGAAAGGAACAGCGCCAGCAACATCAGGCCTGCAACTGTTAGCGATGTAAGACCTGTGCGTCCGCCTTCGCTTACTCCTGCAGCGCTTTCAACATAAGTTGTAACTGTCGATGTTCCCAGCATTGCCCCAACTGTCGTTCCCACTGCATCGGCCATTAAAGCCTGTTTTACACGCGGTACGCGGCCCTCTTTATCGAGCATGTTGGCTTTCGAAGAAACACCAATCAGTGTTCCAACAGTGTCGAACATATCAACAAAAAGGAATGTAAATACCACTATCAGCATATCGAGTGTAAAAATTTGTGCCCACTCGAACTGTAAAAAAATCGGGCTTAACGACGGGGGCGTAAGTTCAAAATTCGATGGTAAATGCGATACTCCGACCGGCAGACCTATAACTGCCCCAATCAGGATTCCATACAACAGGGCGCCTTTAACTCTCAGGGCAAGTAAAACGCCTGTAATTACAAGCGTTACCAGCGCAACAGCGGCGCCTGCATTTTCGGTAAGATTGGTAACATCGCCAAGGGTTACAAAAGTTGCAGGGCTACTAACAATGATACCTGCATTTTTTAACCCGATGAATGCAATAAACAACCCAATACCTACCGATATGGCGTGTTTCATATTCGTGGGTATCGAATTGACAATCATTTCACGAATGTTAAACACAGTCAGCGCTATGAAAATCAATCCTTCGATAAAAACGGCAGTAAGTGCAAACTGCCACGAATGGCCCATTCCCAAAACCACTGTAAATGCAAAAAACGCGTTCAACCCCATCCCGGGGGCCAGCGCAAAAGGCAATTTGGCATAAAGGGCCATTACAAGGGTGGCAATCAGCGCTGACAAAGCGGTGGCAGTAAACACTGCGCCTTTGTCCATCCCGGTTGCGCTGAGGATATCAGGATTCACCGCCAGAATGTAGGCCATGGTCATAAATGTGGTTATGCCGGCCAGAATCTCAGTTCTTACGGTCGTTTTGTTTTGTTTCAGGTTGAAAAATTTTTCTAACATAGATATGGCTTTATAATGTCCATTTTAAAGCAATTGTTGGTTTTACTGCGAATTCAGCTCCAACAAAATTATTACTAAACTCAATTTCAGAACCTACCGAAAAGTTTTTGGCAAAATTGTACCACAATTGTGGTTCTGACAAAAATCTGTAGCTTGTACCCCAAAACATTTCCTCTTTCCAGAAATCGGCAAAACCTAAAAAACTAAGTTTACCTTTCAGCAATTGAAGGGTCCAGACAGCCGTTAACTGAAATGCAGCATCTTCTTTGTCCTGAATGTATTTGTAATTAGCCTGCATTGTCAAAATCTTTGAAAAATCAGCCGAAGCCCAGGTTCGTTCAATACCGGCCAAATAAACATTTTCAATTGGAATGAAAGGTGATTCCTTTCCATCTAATTTAAAACGTCCTCCATTGTATTCAACACGGGGCATAATTTTTTGAGATTCATTCCATTTAAAAGCCCGCGCAACTTCCCAGTATGCCAATGAAAGTCCATTGTCAATGTTACGTGCATCCGAACTGTAATCCATGTCGATAAAAAAGAATGTTGAACCATATTTGTCGGGCTTAAACATTTCAACTGTTGATGTGAACAATTTTCTGTTTTCACCAAAGTCATAATGAAGTTGAATGTTTTGTGCATAAACAGTTGAAATTAAGGTTGACATCATAAAAAACAGCAGAATTTTTTTCATATAATCTGATTTTAAAGTTATGGCGCCAAAAATATATATTCTGTTCAATTATGTGAAGTTGATGTTCATAGATTGTTTATAAATTGTTATATTGCCCCTGAAATAAACGGACATATTATGGAAAATATCAATCGCAGAAGTTTTATTCAGAAGAGTGTTCTGGGCTTGGCCGGCACGGTAGCTGCGGCTTCAGGTTTGCTTAACTTGGGCTTTATTCCAGCATCGGGCGCCATGATTGATAAAGTGCAACTGGGAGAAACCGGCATAAACGTGCCACG
>JBBIVS010000521.1:0-2931 GCA_037439605.1 Draconibacterium sp.
TAGGCAATTGGCGAAAATTGCTTATTTACAGGTCATTGGTCATTGGTAACTGGAATAGTTCAGAGTTCAGAGTTCAGAGCCTGCCTGTCGGCAGACAGGTTCAGAGTTCAGAGTTCCGGGTTCGAAGTTCACAGTTCGGCTACAGGCGGCTGGTATGGCCTGAGGCGAGATTCCAAACTTTCTTATTCCATATTTCTTATTTCTTATTCTTTATTTTTTATTCATGCATTCACGCATTCACGCATTCACGCATTCCTTATTTCTTATTCCTTATTTCTTATTTTTTCTTATTAAATAAAAGTGTATCAGCCCAGCCTAATTCCTATCTCTACCAGGTCAACCAGTACAATTTTATAAGGTACGATTTGAATGAGGTTTACAATTTTGGAAGCGATTCACATTCTCAAATTTTCTTTGACAAACTCGAAAAACTGGTTCGCACCGGGGAAGGACGGATTAATGTTGTGCAAATTGGTGGTTCGCATATTCAGGCAGGAACTTTTTCGGGGCAAATCCGTGAACGGCTTCAGCAAATGAATGGTGAAATGAATGCCGGCCGGGGTTTTATGTTTCCGTACCGGATTGCACGTACCAACTCGCCTTTCGGTTATTACATCCGTTATTCGGGCGACTGGCAAAGTTGTCGAAATGTGGAAACCAGAAAAAACTGTACGCTTGGCGTGGGAGGTATTTCGGCAACTACCAGTTCATCAAAAGCCGAACTGTCAGTGGTTTTGGAAAAGGAAAATAACCTCGATTACTGGTTTAATAAAATCCGTGTTTTTTACGAAAATCCGGATACAATTTATACTATTTCTGTTGATTCTTCATTGTTGAAGAGTGTTGTCAGGACCAATGATTATTTTGATTTTGAACTGAATACGCACGTTGACAGTCTGAACCTTCTAATACATCGGCCCGATACATTGAAAGGCAGTTTTACTTTTTTCGGAATTACCACCGAATCGGCTCCAAACGGTTTTTTGTATCACAGCATTGGGATAAACGGTGCAAGTGTTCCGTCGTTTTTGAGGTGCGATTTGTTTGTGGAGCAACTTGCCTTGCTAAAACCCGACCTTGTAATTTTAGGGTTGGGTATCAACGATGCTTACGGCAGAAAATTTTCACAGGCTGAATTTGAATCAAATTATGGCTGGTTGATTTCCGACATACGTAAGGCCGCTCCCGAAACAGCAATTATTTTTACCACCAACAACGACAGTTATTTATACCGCCGCTATGTAAATAAAAATGGCGAAAAAGTTCAGCAAAGCATGTTGAAAATGGCCAAAGAACACAATGCAGGGGTTTGGAATATGTATGAAGTGATGGGAGGATTAAACTCTGTGGTTTTGTGGGAAAAAAATAATCTGGTTCAGCGCGATAAAGTGCATTTTACCCGCGAAGGTTACCTTTTACTGGGCGACCTGTTTTTTAACGCGCTGATGAAGAATTTTGAGGATTATGTTCAGAATAAGAAACTGGAAACGAAGAACGACAAGTGAAAGAATGAAAATTCAAAAAACAAATTTCAAATGACAAATAAAATCCAACTAATTAAAATTTTAAATTCCAAAATAACCCAATCGGATTGTTTTGAAATTGGATATTTGGGTTTTGGAGCTTATTTGTTTTTTTGTTTTTGCGATTTGTTTTTTGGTTGTAAAATTATTTCGGGGAAGTGATTATCAGAAGTAGCAGAATATTTAAAATAAATTGGAAATTCTAAAACTAAATATTGCCGAAGCATTACGAACCATTTTCGTGTATAACGAAACGGCGCCGCTGATTTTTACCCGTTTTTTTTTCTGGGCTTTTTTTGCATTTGTGCTGATTGGGTATTCGCTGGTGTACAAAAACAAAAACTTTACACTGAGGGCTGGATATCTGTTTGTTGTGAGTTTGTTTTTCTACTATAAATCGAGCGGGTTTTTCTTTTTTATTTTGCTGCTAAGTACTGTGGTAGGTTTTCTAACCGGCAAAGGAATTTACAATTCGAAAAATGTATTTTACAGGAGATTGCTGATTGCTGTTAGTGTTTCGTTTAATTTGCTGGTACTTGCCTATTTCAAATATGCCTACTTTTTTGTCGATAGCCTTAACGTTCTGTTCAATGCCGATTTTCAGGTTTTAAACCATTTGGCTGTTTGGTCGAATGAAAATGCGGGAACACATTTCAATGTGAACCAGATTTTGCTGCCGGTGGGAATTTCGTTTTACACATTTCAAACCATCAGTTACGCTGTTGATGTTTATCGCGGCCATACCCAACCTGTTAAAAATATCATCGATTTTGGTTTTTATGTTTCGTTTTTTCCGCAGTTGGTGGCCGGCCCGATTGTTCGTGCATCGGGATTTATCAAACAGATTTACGAAGATTACCATGTTTCGAAAGCTGAATTTGGCTGGGCAGTTTTCATGATTTTGAAGGGTTTGGTAAAAAAGATTTTCATTGGCGACTACATTGCCGTTAATTTTGTTGACCGGGTTTTCTCAAATCCGGTTACCTACTCGGGATTCGAAAACCTGATGGCGCTTTTTGGTTATTCGCTGCAGGTTTATGTCGATTTTTCGGGCTACACCGACATTGCGATTGGAGTTGCACTTTTAATGGGATTCCGGTTGCCGCAAAATTTCAACGCTCCATACAAGGCAAAAAATGTGGGCGAATTTTGGAAGCGCTGGCACATGTCGCTTTCGTCGTGGCTTAAAGATTATTTGTATGTTCCAATTGGCGGTAACCGCAGCGGTTCAACGTTTAGTTATGTCAGTCTCAGTATTATTCTGGCTATTGTACTTCTGTTGATTGGAAAGTTGATTTTAGTGCCAATTTTTATAGTTGTTGTTATGGGTTTTGCTGTATTGATGAAGTATTCAGCAGGTTTTAAACGAAATGTGGACACCAATATCAATTTAATGCTGACCATGCTT
>JBBIVS010000522.1:0-2926 GCA_037439605.1 Draconibacterium sp.
AAACATAATCAGCTAAATAGCGGTTTTTCAGAAGTATTTTCTGAAAGAAAGTTACTATGATTTTTACGATGTGAATATTCTTTTTACCATTTAAGAGTGTTATATCGTTCGAAAAAAGCAACATTTGCCGAATGAAAGTTACGCTTTTAGATGATTAAATAACAATCAGAAGATTATAAGATATGCGGATAGTGATTTTGGTACTTTGCCAATATCAAACATTTCCGGCCCTCGGTATAATTTGTCAATGTAAAAAAGGCAAACTTTTAAAATGAGAAGTGTAAATGCTTCTCATTTTCCATTTTATATTTTTCCGATTGAATTAATCGTTTTGGAGGTTTTTCTCCCTGTACTGACCGGGGGTAATTCCTTCAAAATCTCTGAAAACACGCATAAAACTACCCATTGAACCAAAACCGGATTTTTCTGAAATGTAATTCAGTGAATAATTTTTTGATGATTCAATAGTAAGAAGACGTTTCGCCTCCTCAATCCTGTAACGGTTTACAAAATCGCTGAAAGTACACCCAAATTCAGTATTTATGTGTTTCGAAATATATGTCCGGTTGGTATGCAGCAATTCAGACAGGTGAGTAATTTTTAAATCAGGATTTTTGTAAATGGCATCATCCTTAAAAAGGTTCAGTAATTTTTCGTTTAGTTTTACAGTGTTGTAATTTTTCGAATTCAGATGACTATTATTTCTTTCCTCATCAATTTCCAAGTCAACAACAGTGTGGTTTTGCAGATAACCCAAAAAACCAATTAAAAACAAAAGTACGCTGAAAATTAAGGAAGGAAAAATCAGAAGTGTTTTGGACCCCATAAAAAAACTTCGCCCAATGAAGTTAAAAGTTATGCTCATCAAAGACGTTATAACCAGTGAATAAAGTAAAATATTCACCCACAAAATAGATCTGGATTCGAGGTTGGAATAAAAGTTCTCAATTTTTTTGTGATAGCTTCTTACCAGTTTGCTGCCATAGTACAAAAAATAAAATACCTGAATTGCAAAGATCAACCTGCTGGCAACATAATTATAAATTTGAAGTTGAACCAATAATGAATCGGTAACATCGGTTTTGTTTTTTAATAAAAATCTTTGAATATATTCAATCTGCTCGCTTTCAGTCATTAAAACGTACAAAACAGCGGAAATAACAGAAAAAACAACTGCCGGAATCAATAGCCGTAAATTATACCATCGATAATAGGTTTCTACCGAGAGAAGTTTGATATACCAAAAATAAAATGGATAAACTGACAGAGAACTAAAAATATAAACCGGATCAACGTAAGTGTAAAAAGAAAACATTCGCTGAAAAAAAACAGCATGTGAAAAATACAGCAGAAAAGCCACTGTCATAAAAATTCCCAGGAAAAACTTTGCATGGTTATCCTTGCGTTTTGTTATTAGCAATACAACCGCCCAGAAAAAGGTTACATACATTGGTGTGTAAATAATCAGGTCATTTGCCATGACATGTGATAATTTTTTAAGTATTAAGCTGTTTCAAAAAACACCAAATTGCTGTTTTTTGTTTTTTTACGTTTCTTTTTTACAATCTGGTTGTCAAATTTACGATTTGAAAACAATATAATCGCTAAAACATCGTATTTTCGAACGCTTTTTAAAGATTTTACTAACCAAAATTACAAACCCATGAAGAAGACTTTTACTATTCTCTGTTTATTTCATTTACTGTTGAATCAATCCACAGCTCAGCAATGGAGCCTGGTGGGATCAAAATCATTTTCAGATGGTGAAGCATATAGCCAGCAGGTTTTGCTGGTTAACGAAACTTCTTATGTAGCCTATCAGGACAGGGCAAACGGCGATAAAGCCACCGTAATGAAATTTAACGGAACCAACTGGGAACCTGTTGGCAACAAAGGTTTTACTCCCGGCAAAGTTTCGAGCCTCGGCTTTGCCAACGGCAACGGAACACTTTATGTTGCATTCAGCGACGCAGCAAACGGTAATAAAGCCTCGGTAATGAAATTCGACGGAACAGCCTGGGTGAATGTTGGCCCGGCAGGTTTTACGCAGGCCAGGTGCGATGTAATCAGCATTGATACAGATAATGGCATCCCGTGGGTTGCCCTGGAAGATGTAATGCAAAACAGTAAAATCACTGTGATGAAATTTTCTGGCGGAAACTGGACTACCGTTGGAACACCCGGTTTTAACACTGGCGGAATGACAAATGTAATTCATCTTGACGTGGAAAATGGCATCCCTTTCGTTGCGTACCGCGATTATGGCGCAAACTACAAGGCAAGTGTAATGAAGTTTGATGGCAGCAACTGGGTTCTGCTGGGCCAGCAGGGATTCTCGGGCGGAACTTATGATGCATACCACGGACTTGCTGTTAAAAATGGGATTCCGCATGTTTCGGCCTGGGACAGCGATGGTAAAGCCACCGTTTATAAGCTAAACGGTTCTGTCTGGGCAACTCTTGGCAACCCAAACTTTTCTGACGGTCAGGCTTCATACATGAATATCAGATTTTCTCCCGATGGAACTCCGTTTGTGGTTTTTAAAGATGCCGGCAAATCGAATAAAGCAAGCCTGATGAAACTGAATGGTTCAAACTGGGTTCAGGTTGGAAATGCAATTTCAACCGGAAATGCAACATACACAAGTCTGGCATTTTCTGCCGACGGCAATCCTTATGTGGCTTTTCGCGATGAAGCCAGCATGAGAAGGACTACGGTTATGAAATATGCTTCTGTTACCGGACTAAGTGATTTAAACCGGGATGAAAAAATTGAGGTTTATCCAAATCCGAATAACGGCATTTTTACAATTGATTTACCAAACACAGGCGCTGTTAAATATGCGATTGAAATTATAAACCTAACGGGACAAATTGTGTACAGCGGGATGTTCTTACAAGCGAAAGAACACCGGATAAATTTAACA
>JBBIVS010000523.1:0-2921 GCA_037439605.1 Draconibacterium sp.
CAGTTTTACCATTAGGAAGCATTTTTCGGAAAGCCTCCTAAAGGATGATTTGTACTATTAAATTCCGCTTATGATACGGGCCTTCGTCCATGAATCACTAAATTTTTAATTTGCGCTGCAAATGTAACTTTTTTCTCTAAAAATATTTTTCCAGGGATGAATTTTTATTTTTAATTCTCAAACCTGTATCCAATTCCCGAAACCGTTATCAGGATGGAAGGTTTCGAAGGATTATCTTCTATTTTTTTTCTGAGTTGTGCAATAAAAACGCGTAAATACTGGGTTTGTTCTGTGTAACCGTACCCCCATATTTCTTTTAGTATGTACTGATGGGTTAAAACCCTGCCCTGGTTTTTGGCAAGAAGGCTTAAAAGTGAAAATTCAGTTGAAGTCAGTTTCAGTACCTCATCATTTTTTTTTGCTGAATGATTCACTAAATCAATTGAAAGTGAGCCTATTTCAAGAATATTGCTGTCGCGTTTTTCAGTTGCAGACCTCAATGCTGCACGTATCCGGGCAAGAAGTTCGCCGCTCCGGAAAGGTTTGGTCAGATAATCATTGGCGCCATTGTCGAGCGCTGTTATAATATCCTTCTCTGAATCGCGAACTGAAAGCACAATTACAGGTTTTGAATACCATTCCCTAAGTTTTTTCAATATTTCGTGACCGTTGATATCCGGTAACCCAAGATCGAGTATGATTATTGAAGGATGAAATGTGGCAGCATCCACAAGTCCGTCTTTTCCGTTTGATGACTGAATTATTTTATACCCGTTGGCCGAAAGTGTAATTTGGAGTAACCGGCGAATTTGCAGTTCATCATCAATTATCAATATGGTTTCATTCTCATTCATTCCGTTTCAAACATTGTGCTGTTAATTTCGGGATTTTCAGAAGGAATTTTAATGGTAAACACCGAACCTCCCCCTGCTACGTTTTCCACCTTTATTTTTCCACCGTGTGCCTCCACAAAACCTTTTACAATCGACAGGCCAAGCCCTAAACCTCCCGTTTTTCTACCATCGACCCGGAAAAATTTGTTAAATACATTATTTAACTCCTCTTCCGGAAATCCGGGCCCCTCATCAACTACAGTAATTATCAGTTCGTTGTTTTCGTGAGCCGAATTCAATTTAATTTCAGAAGAAACCGGAGAGTACTGTGTTGAATTAAACAATAAATTATACAGCACCTGCTCCATCAAACCGAAATCGATTTTAACCAAGGGCATATTTTCGGGAATGGAAAACAGAAAACGGAAAGGTTTTAATTCATCATTCAGGTCTTCAGCAACTTTATTAAACAGGTCGTTAACATCGCACCAGTCGAGCCTGACAGAAAGAAGCCCGCTTTCGAGCCGCGACATGTTCAACAGGTTCTCAATGAGCCGGTTCAACCGTAACGAGGCTGAAAATATTTCGCTGAACAATGCCGACTGGATATTCAGCGGATGTTGTGAATTCAGCAATGTTTCTGATGCGCCCATTATTGTTGCCACCGGAATTCTGAATTCGTGCGAGATTGAGCTGAACAGTGTTTTGTAAAGTCTGTCTGATTCGTTCAGAAAACGGGCCTTGCCCGCGATTTCTGCAAGGAATTCCCTTTCAATCGCATTTGAAATCTGGGTAATAAATGTCAGCCAGAAAGTTTTTTTCTCCTCCGAAAATTCCACGTCCTGTTTAACCGCGAGAACACCCGGAACTAATTTTGTCCCGGGTAATGGATAAAAAGTGTATTCCACCGAATTCATTTTGTTGGTAAATGCGCCTGCTTCCTGCCCGTTTTTAAAACTCCATTCGGCCAAATCATATTCGGTCGGACTTAACTTTTTTTCCTTTTGTAATCTTCCGGTTGAATAGAGAATGTTGTTTCCATCCTGCAGGATAAAAAAAGCATTTACCGAAAAATGGTTTTTAATTTCACGGATTGAAATTGCAAGTACTTCATCAATACTTCCGGCTTTCGAGAGTTCTTTTGTAAGTTGAAAAAGCGTATTCGTGCGCTCTTCACGTTCTCTTGTAAGTTCTTCCTGCCGACGTACCCGTGTGGTTAAAACCCCGTTTAGCAGTGCAATGCTGAAAAACAGCGCAAACATGAGTAAATCCTCGGGTTTTTCGATGTGAAGGGTTTTATGGGGCGGAATAAAATAAAAGTTCCAGATTAATGAACTTAAAGTTGCTGCCAGAAGTACCGGCCCAATTCGCATAACAGTGGCCATGATAAATACCACAAACAGCAAAATGTACGAAACCAGGTGGTAACTCTCTTTTTCAGCAAGCGGATAACACAGAAATGCAACAGCAGCAATAAAAAAAACAGATAAAAGATATTGAATAAATACTTTTTTAAAAATACGCGGAAAAAATGGTTGTATTATTAAATTCATATTTTACCTGATTTGAAAATCTAAAAGTAAAGCTAAGTAAATTTTAAATTTAAAAATAAATTTTAGGAGCTCCAGAATTTTGGAAAAAACAAAATCAGGACGGTGTAAATTTCAAGTCTTCCTAAAAGCATCAGGAAAGAAAGAACGATTTTTGCCACATCGGGTAAATGTGCAAAGTTACTTGCCGGGCCAACTGTTCCAATTCCAGGGCCAATGCCGGCCATACAAGTTGCCACAGAACTGCAGGCAGTCTTTCCGTCGATTCCAAATGCCACAAGAAAAATACTGCTCAAAGCAAAAATTATAAAATAGAGTATAATAAATGAAAGTATCGTCCTGTTATTTTCTTCACTGACCACTTTATTGTTCAACTTGATGTTGGTGATTGCATTTGGTGACCTCGATTGCTGAAAGAACCGTTTTATATTTCTTAAAAGGACCAAATGCCTTGCCATTTTAATACCGCCGGCTGTAGAACCAGTGCTGCCACCCAGAAACATGGCCAGAAAAATAATCATCCATGCAAACGATGGCC
>JBBIVS010000524.1:0-2916 GCA_037439605.1 Draconibacterium sp.
GCGTGCATCGCCGAGGTAGCAGAATTTAATTTGCGAAAGTGGTTGGTCGCTGTGTTCCATCATTGTTAGAAAATCAGCCAGGATTTGAGTTGGGTGAAATTCGTCGGTCAAACCGTTCCAAACCGGGACTCCGGCGTATTTGGCAAGCTCTTCAACTATATTCTGACCAAATCCGCGGTACTCAATTCCGTCGTACATCCGTCCCAAAACACGGGCTGTATCTTTCATCGATTCCTTTTGCCCGATTTGCGAACCCGACGGGCCAAGATAAGTTACGTTTGCCCCCTGATCGAACGCTGCCACTTCAAAAGCGCAGCGGGTGCGGGTTGAAGCTTTCTCGAATATGAGGGCAATGTTTTTGCCTTTTAGCTTTTGTTCTTCTGTCCCTGCTTTTTTGGCTTTTTTTAATTCAAGCGAAAGGTCGAGTAAATAAGTGATTTCAGCATGTGTGAAATCGAGCAGTTTTAAAAAGTTGCGGTTTTTTAAATTTGTTGTCATGTTATTTATTTTTAAGTTACTGGTTGCTTTTTACTGGATACTTGATACTGGATACTTGATACTTGATACTGAACATTAGTCATTGGTCATTCAACCCTTTCTCATTTGTTATTTGTTATTCCTTATTTTAATATTCTTCCATTCTTGCATTCACGCATTTATGCATTCACGCATTGTCATATTCCATCGTGATCTTCGAGCCATACGATTTGTCTTCCAGTTTTTTTGCTTCGGTAATTACACTTTTTTTACCTCCGTTTTTAACGAAATTCAAACAGGCCCTGATTTTTGGTTCCATTGTACCTTCGGCAAAAGTCCCCATTTCGAGGTATTTTACAGTGTCTGCATAATTCAGGAATTCCAGTTTTTCCTGCGTGGGTTTTCCAAAATCCTTGTAAATGAAAGAAACATCGGTGAGAATATAAAGTTCGTCGGCGTTGATGTTAGTCGCTAAAAGGCTCGATGCCATGTCTTTATCAATTACAGCGTCCAAAGTTCTTACATCACCATTTTCATCAAAGTAAACCGGGATTCCGCCCCCGCCTGCTGCAATTACAATATTCCCGTTTTTTACCAGCAGATCGATTGTTTCCTTGTTGATTATTTCGAGTGGCAATGGCGAGGGGACAACCCTGCGATATCCACCCCCAGATTTGGCTGATGGTTTTAAAATCCATCCCTTTTCACGGGTGAGTTTTTCGGCTTCAGTTTCGCTGTACATTTTTCCAATCCGTTTCGATGGGTTTTGAAATGCCGGGTCGTTTTTGTCCACTTCAATCAATGTGACCATTGTAATAATGTTTTTGCGAATCCCATGTTTATTAAGAACATTACGAAACATTCGTTCAATCATGTAGCCAATTCCCCCCTGCGAATCGGCAACGCAAATATCAAGTGGCATGGGTGCAATGCCATACATTTGTTCGCCTGCATCGTTCCGCATCAGAATGTTTCCAACCTGCGGACCGTTTCCATGTGTGATTACGAGTTCATAACCTTCTTTGAGCATCCAAACCAGGTTTTCAAGGGTGTCGGTTGCATTTTTTTCCTGTTGATCGATGGTGCCTGTTTCATTTTCCCTCAACAGCGCATTTCCTCCCAAAGCGACAACTGCAAGTTTTTTCATCTATCCTTCAAATAAAGTTCTTAATTCTGAGTTTATGTAATTGTGCTGATTAACTGAATCAGCCTGTCCATATTTATTTTTCGATTTTGCCAATTAACAAAAATAGCATGTTGAAATAATAAAAGAACTGTGTTTTTATCAGCTTATTCAGTTAAAAAACAGTAAGTTATAATTGAGGTTGTAAATAGAATTTTATTTTATTAGAAAAATGATAATTTGTAATTTAATTCTGTGGTTTATGAACAGATTTTTCTTAAAAGCTTTTCTGAAACGAAAATAATCAAAATCAATACCACAGTTTTTTTACTTAAATTTGCGGCTCGATTTCAATAAAATATTAAGTTAATGGCAGTAAAAAGCAAAAAGCCGACAGAATCAACTCAAAAGAAAAAGGGTGGCTCCGGTTCTTTTCGGAATAATGAGAAGCTGAGATTTATTTTAGGTTCTGTTATTTTCATAGTAGCCGTTTACCTGTTAATCGCGTTTATTTCGTTTTTATTTTACGGCGCTGCCGACCAAAGTAAACTCGACCTGAACTGGAAAGATTTGGTGCTCAACCGCGAAATAAAGGTGGAAAACAAAGCCGGAAAAACAGGCGCTTTTTTAGCTGAAACAATTATCAATAAAGGCTTTGGTGTTGCATCGTTCCTGTTGGTTTATATGCTTGCCGTAACAGGGTTGCGTGTAATCAGCCGCAACATCATCAGGTGGAGAAGTAATATTATTTACAGTTTAATAACCCTGGTTTGGATATCGCTTGCATTGGGTTTGATTTTTACAAAGGCTGAAGATGGTTCCTTTATTTATTGGGGCGGCCGTTACGGATTTGTTTTAAGCAACTGGATGAGTGCGTTAATTGGCTTTATCGGAATGGTTTTTGTGTTGCTGGTTTCAGGTGTAACACTTGTTATTGTCAGGTTCGAAAACTCGTTTGACTTAATTAAAAAATTTTTGACCCGCAAACCAAAATTGAAGAAAGCTTTGGAAGAAGAGGATGATAATGAATTGCCTGAGAAAGGAAAAGAAATAGTGCTTCATGATAAAACAATATCGAAAGTAATTGAGGAGGGCGATGTTGTAAAAGCCATTTTTGAACCTGATGCCGGAGATGATGAGGACGATATGGAAATGGTCATGGAAATTGAACGCGAAGATCAGATTCGAAAACCGGTAACTGAAAAACAGCAAAATGAAGAAGATGACGATTTGGATTTGGCAGTATCGCAAAAAACCAGCGACGACGATACCGATGAAACCTGGGGCGAAGGCATGGAAGATTATGATCCGACTTT
>JBBIVS010000525.1:0-2911 GCA_037439605.1 Draconibacterium sp.
TACCTGGTGTGGATTGCTGCTTTCATAGATTTTTTTAGTTTTCATCCCACGAATTTCTGATGTAAACACCCGGGCTGGCATGGTCGCCCATCTCAAAATTGAAGGAAACAAACTTTATCCCTTTTATTTCGGTGAATGAATATACAGTTGAAACCATAAAACTTTGGGCGCCTGCCGAGCCCATTTGCTGCGTTAGCACTTCACTGTCAGGAATTAATATAAACGCGGTGTCATTCGACATTCCAAGATATTTAACCTGAACCCGTGGCCAGGATTTATTGATAATTTTTTCCATCATTTCTCCGGTTAAAGCCTCTTTATCAACCGGTTTTAATTGTTTGAGTTCTTCTTCTCCGGTGAGTGTGTCGATTACAATACCCCAGATTGCTTCCGATTCGTTATAAACAAAAGAGCTTTCATTGCTACCGGCCATAACCGTTTCATTTGAGGGTTCGTCCACAGCCGGTTTTGCCTGTTTTGTATTGGAACAGCCGAGGATGATTAAAACAAATCCCGTAATGAAAATTGCTTTTTTCATGTTGTAAGCAGGTATGTTTTGAATTGATAAAAGATGATTACACCTGCAAATTAAGAATCAAAATTGAATTTTATTCAACACAATGCAAAATATTCTCCAAACGATTTTCGGATTGAATTTGAACTACAATTTTAAATTAAATTCGGTTAGGCAGAGTTCTTATTGGTGCAGGTATAAATAAGGTTTGTTTGACTTCAATCTTAGCGCCGGTTATCCGTTAAGCAGTTCGAACGGCTAAGCGGGTTTTGAAAAACAGGACATCTTTTAGCATAAACTCGAATCAAATTACCACATAAGGCACATAAGGACACATAGACTTCGAAAATCATAAGATTTTTCTAAAATAGCAACTGTGTGTATATCAGATGTTCTATGTGTTTTTTCTATTGTGTCCTAATGTGACTTTTGTGTTTTTTAAATTGATTTCATGTTTTATTTCACATACAACTGCGATGGGTTGCAATCGGGAGTTATTAACAAAATTCTATTGGCTGTATTGCAGATGATTGCCGGTTTTATGGGAAAGAGTAAGTTCAGGGAACAGGTGTTTCATGATTAGTGGTCATTAATGTGCACTCCCATTTACTCTGATTAATACGATAATTACGCCTGCCAGATAAATTGTTGTAAAAATGATTTTGTTGTACTGGGACAGCCAGTTTGGTAAATAAATATCAAAATTGTCTTTTTCTGAATCTGAGTATTTTCGAGCGATGAGTGTCAATGGACAAAACATTTTAAACAGCACCAGCACAACTCCTTCGGCAATAATTAAACCGATGGCAATCCAGGTATAAATTGTAATTTTGTTGCTGATTCCCGAATAAAGGATATAAAAAATGGCAGCTACAAAAAACTGCCAAATAAAAGTGTGTACAAGCTTTACTGTTGTTAATTTTTCTGATGGATTCATAATTTAGTTATCCAATCTTAACAGCCATTTTCTGCCCCATCAACGCCAGTTCGGTAGCCAAAAAGCAATGATCCTGTGTCATGGCGGTTTCGGTGCGGTTTACCACATCGCTTACCAGTTGCGCGCCGTAGGGCATTACAACCTGCGAGCAATTGTAATATTTTGTTTCCTTTTTATTTACCAGGAAGAGGTGGTCTCCACCTTCGCGGCCGGCAATATCAATGTATTTACGCATTTCGATGTAGCCTTCGGTTCCAAGGATAAATGTCCGCCCGTCGCCCCAGGTTGCAAGTCCGTCGGGGGTAAACCAGTCGATTCGGATGTAGCCCGTGGCATGTGGGCTGCGAACACTCATATCTCCAAAATCCATGTATTTCGGGTACGCGGGAATATTAAAATTACCCACCTGAGCAAAATTAACTTCGGCCTGTTTTGAGCCTGTATAATACAAAAACTGGTCGCACTGGTGAGAACCAATATCGCACAAAATGCCACCCGCCTTTTCGGGGTCAAAAAACCAGTCGGGGCGAGACTTCGGGTTCATCCTGTGCGGTCCCATCCCGATGGTTTGCACCACTTTGCCAATGGCCCCGGCCTGAACCAGTTCGCCGGCCTGCACCGAGGCGCGGTTGCCCAGCCGTTCGCTGTACATGATGGAATAAATTCGTTTGGTTTCCTTTTGTACCTTTTTCACCGCTGCAAGCTGGTCGAGGGTAAGAATTCCGGGTTTGTCGGCCATGTAATCTTTCCCCGACTGCATCACGCGAATTCCAAGCGGCGCCCTTTCCACCGGAATCCCGGCGCTGGCAACCAACTGAATACTGCTATCTTCGATAATTTCTGTTTCTTTTTTGGCCACTTTCACGTTGGGAAAACGTTTGGTAAAACCGGGCAGCAATTCGGGCTCACGGGAATAAACTGCCACAAGCGTTCCGCCGCCTTCGATAAGCGCATCCACCATTCCAAAAATATGACCGTGGTTAAGTCCAATCACCGAAAACCGGATGGATTCTTTGGGAGCGGTACGATTTCCGGGTTGTACAATAATTTCTTCTGGCCGGATGGTTTGGTGAAGATTTTCTGCAAACAAATCGGTTGGCAACATCGTTGTTGCTGCCAGTCCTGAAGCCGTGGCCAATGAATTCCTGAGAAAATTTCGTCTGTTAAATTGCATATTTTGGTTCTTTTTAGTTTTTAGAAATAAGAAGTCTAACTTACAAAAAATTGAGAAAAGATTCACAGGTATTATTGTAATCGAAAAAAATATGCCAAAGATTCTAAAAGAAAAAACAGCAGTTCAGTATTAACAATGAGGTGGCCTTGTGTTGGGATTGCTTCGGGAGTTTCGTGTCTCAACCCCCTCGCAATGACGTGGCTTTGCTGTAAAATGGGGGGGGTAGGATGGGCGGCTTCGCTGCCCATCCTACCCCCTTAAAAAACCTATCAGCTGGTCGTCATTG
>JBBIVS010000526.1:0-2909 GCA_037439605.1 Draconibacterium sp.
TTCAAAACATCGCGTAAAGGTAAATGGAACGTACTTTTAACAACCGATTTGGCGCTTAACTTTGAACAGGCATACAAAATTTACTCTTTCCGCTGGTCGGTCGAGGCATTCTTCAAGGAAAGCATCCTAAAGTCCGGGAACGGCCTGCACAAATCCTGCATCAATTGTTTTTTTTCATTTCAAGTTTTATTTAAGCACAAAAAAAGCAGTTCAGGTTTTAACGAACCATACATAAAATTAGGTAAAAAATTACCTGTCTTTTATTTTTAAACAAAATCACAAGATATGGCATATTATTTTTATGGTGCTGAAGCCTGTGCAGGATCGCTTAAAGTGCGGCCATACTTCTGGTTATTTTCTTTACCGGATATTTTCGGAATTTTTGGTCGGAAATTGCAGATACAGGAAGCGGCTGCCAAATTTTAGGGTGGCTATTTTTTTTTCTTAGCTCAAATTTTGGTAATTTTAGAAATTCAAAAAGTGGTTTCAGTCATGAAATTATCAATGTTTAAATACACAGTTTTCTTTGTTTTGTTGTTTGTCAATTGTGCAGGGCAGCAAAAACAGCAAAACAAAGTTAGGGAACCAGCAGTTGCAGGCTCATTTTATCCATCCGACCCACAACAATTAAAAGCCCAGTTGGCAACCTTTTTTGAGGCCGCCGGAAACAAAAAACCCACTGAAAACATAGCGGCGATAATTGTACCACATGCAGGCTATGTTTTTTCGGGCGAAGTGGCCGCTTCTGCATACGCACAGATTGAGCCCGGAAAGCAATATTCACGGATTTTCATCATCGGCACCAGCCACCACATTATGATGAACGGCGCATTTGTGGATAACTCCGATAATTACCGCACACCGCTGGGCATAGTTGAAGTTGATTTGGAACTGGCCAACCGGCTGCTCGAAAACAATAAACTTTTCAAGGTTAATCCTGCTGCACACGACCGTGAACACAGCATCGAGGTACAACTCCCGTTTCTTCAGTATCATTTGAAAAAGCCTTTCAAAATAGTCCCTATCATTATCAGCACCCAGAATGCCGCAACCTGCCAGAAAATAGCAGCAGCTTTGAAACCTTACTTTTCCGGCGACAACATTTTTGTTATCAGTTCCGATTTTTCACATTATCCCAGTTATGACAACGCGGTTAAAACCGACAAAATTACAGGGGAAGCAATTGTATCAAATTCACCAGCCCTTTTTGCTGAAACCATCAATGAAAATGCGAAAAAAAACATTCCCGAACTGGCCACCAGTTGCTGTGGCTGGAGTTCGGTACTTACCCTTCTTTGCATTACTTCCGAAACTACTGGAATTGGCATTCAGCATGTAAAATACATGAATTCGGGCGATACTTCATACGGCGACAAAAAAAAGGTGGTTGGTTACCATTCTTTCATTTTTACAACCAAAACCGGCAGTTCAAATCCTGATAGCTTTTTACTTACTCCCTCCGACAAAAACGCCCTTTTGCAGTTGGCCCGGCAAACCATTGAATGCCGGTTAAACCGGCAAAACCTGCCGCAAATCAACAAGGACAAGTTGTCGGAAGCGATAAATGAATCGTGTGGCGCTTTTGTAACCCTTACCAAAAAAGGTAACCTCAGGGGTTGCATCGGCCGTTTTACTGCTAAAGAACCTTTGCATCAGTTGGTTCAGGAGTTGGCTTTGGCTGCGGCTTTCGAGGACACCCGGTTTACCATTGTGAAACCGAACGAGATGAAAGAAATTGATATTGAAATCTCGGTGCTTACTCCATTGAAAAAAATCAGTTCAATCGATGAATTTGAATTGGGGAAACAGGGCATTTACATGATTAAAAACGGGCGAAGCGGAACTTTCTTACCACAGGTAGCCAAAGAAACCAACTGGAACAAGGAAGAATTTCTCGGGCACTGTGCGCGCGATAAAGCTGGCATTAGCTGGGATGGCTGGAAGGATGCCGATTTATTTACATACGAAGCGCTGGTATTCAGTGAAAAAGAAATGATAACCCAAGAAAAATGAACACGGCATACCCGCTGATCCCGGTTTCAGTAATTACCATTCTGGCGTATTTTACAACTTTGCTGTTTTCGCGCTGGGGAATATTTTCCCGGAATTCGCACCGTAAATTCTGGAATGTTTTATTGCTTGTCACCTTTCTCGTGTCGGGATTGCTTGGATTGCTCAGTGTTGTTAAAGTCAACTACAAACTTCAGATTCCAATCTACGATACATTAATGCAATGGCACGTTGCATTTGGGATTGGAATGGTTTTCATCTCCTTTTTTCATTTGTCGTGGCACCTGAAATATTATTTGACATTTCAAAAACATACAACTTCTGCGAATAATAAATCATCAGAACTTCAGGCTAAAAACCCTAAAAAAATCAGGTACCTGCTGATCCTGCTCGGAATGACAGCAATTATAAGCCAGGTGGTTTTTATCAGGGAGTTTATCAGCGTTTTATCGGGGAACGAACTGATTTTGGGAATTGTTATGGCAAGCTGGATGCTGCTCACAGGCTGGGGTGCGCTTACCGGGCGAAATGGAAATTTTTCGAAACTTACATTTAACAGGGGGGTTTTAATGTTGACAGTTCTTGCAATAATGCCGGCAATATTGATTGGAATGTTGTACTGGTTTAAAAACATGCTCTTTCCCCCCGGTACAACGGTCAGCCTCGGAATGTCGGTTGCAGCGTCATTCCTTTTGCTTTTTCCCGTTTGTTTTCTTTCGGGTTACCTTTTTACAGCATTTTCAACCCTTTATTCCGAATCGAAAAACCAAAACCAAACGGGAAAGGCTTACGCACTCGAATCGCTGGGCAGCCTGATTGGAGGAATTATTTTCAGCCTGGTGCTTGGAAGGTTTTTCAATTCGTTCCAGATTTTTGGGATAACCACTACAGCAATACTA
>JBBIVS010000527.1:0-2901 GCA_037439605.1 Draconibacterium sp.
CATCTTCATACGAAACAGGAATGGCATTGCCATCGGGAACCCCACCTGTATTTACCGAAACAAAACCACCTGCCTGCAAAATTTTGTCGAATGCTGTACGATCAACAATCAAATCCTTGATTACCGGGAAAGCCCTTGCACGCCAGGGTTCCACTGTAATGGTTTCGCCATCCTTAAACTTACGCATGTGCAACTGGCATGTAGTAACCTCAGTATCCGGACCATGCGGACGGCCATTAATGTATAAACTGCAGGTTCCGCAAATACCTTCGCGGCAATCGTGATCGAATGCAATCGGATCAACTCCTTTTTCAATGAGTTCATTGTTCAGGATATCCATCATTTCAAGAAAAGATGAACCTTGCGAAATATTTTCGATGGTGTAGGTTTCGAATTTTCCCTTTTCTGAAGCCCTGTTTTGTCTCCAGACTTTTATATTGAGTTTTTTCAGAATCTTGTCAGCCATTTTTTTCGATTTTAGATTTTTAGACACAAGTATAAAGACCGAAATGTCTTTTCTTGTGTTGTGATACTACTAATCTTGATACTCATATTAATTATTTATAAGAGCGTTGCGATAACTTGATATTTTCAAAATTCAATTCCTCTTTATGCAGCACAGGTTTTTTCCCTTCACCTTTATATTCCCAGCACGAAACATAAGTAAACAGCTCGTCGTTACGTTTAGCTTCCCCTTCTTCGGTTGCCGACTCCTCGCGAAAATGCCCTCCGCACGATTCTTTTCTATCCAAAGCGTCACGGGCCATCAATTCACCAATATCAAAGAAATCGGCAACACGGCCTGCTTTTTCCAGTTCCGGGTTCAGGTTGTTCATTTCGCCCGGTACTTTTACATTTTCCCAGAAATCTTCACGAATTTCCTGAATCCTTTTTATCGCTTTTTGCAATCCTTCGGCATCGCGGCTCATCCCAACGTAATCCCACATCACATGGCCCAGCTTTTTATAAAAATAATCAACCGGTTTTGAACCCTTAATATTGAAAAGTTTTTCAATTCTTCCTGTTACGGCTTTTTCAGCTTCCTCAAACTCCGGGGCGTTAACATTTGTTTTTGGCGCCATAATTTCATCGGCCAGATAATCGCCTATGGTATATGGAAGAATGAAATAACCATCGGCCAAACCCTGCATAAGAGCTGAAGCGCCCAAACGGTTTGCCCCGTGGTCGGAGAAGTTTGATTCGCCAATTGAATACAATCCGGGTATTGTGGTCATCAGGTTATAATCAACCCAGACCCCTCCCATTGCATAATGAATAGCAGGATAAATCATCATTGGCTCTTTATATGGATCGACGTCGGTAATTTTTTCATACATCTGGAACAGGTTTCCGTAACGGGCTTCAATAAGCTTTTTACCTAACCGTTCAATCGAATATTTAAAATCAAGGAAAACAGCTTTACCTTCACCATTTACACCAAAACCTGCATCGCAACGCTCTTTTGCCGCCCGCGAAGCAATATCTCTCGGAACTAAGTTTCCATACGACGGATATCTTCTTTCGAGATAAAAATCGCGGTCTTCATCAGGAATATCGTTTGGGCCAATTTCGCCTTTTTGTAATTTAACTGCATCTTCTTTTTTCTTCGGGACCCAAACACGGCCATCGTTTCTCAGCGATTCCGACATTAATGTCAGTTTCGATTGCTGGTCGCCATGAACAGGGATACATGTGGGATGAATCTGTACAAAACAGGGATTGGCAAAGTAAGCGCCTTTTTTATAGCACTGCCAGGCCGCCGATCCGTTACTCCCCATAGCCATTGTTGAAAGAAAGAACACATTTCCATAACCGCCGGTTGCAATAACTACGGCATGGGCCCCAAATCGTTTGATTTTTCCAGTAACCAGGTCGCGGGCAATAATTCCGCGGGCTTTACCATCAATTAACACTACATCAAGCATTTCGTGGCGGCTGTACATCTGTACATTTCCCATCGAAATTTGTCGGTTTAAAGCCTGGTAAGCTCCAATAAGCAACTGCTGACCAGTTTGTCCGCGGGCATAAAAAGTACGGCTCACCAATACGCCTCCAAACGAACGGTTCGAAAGTAATCCGCCGTATTCACGGCCAAAAGGCACGCCCTGCGCCACGCATTGGTCGATAATGTTTGGTGAAACTTCGGCCAAACGATAAACATTGGCTTCGCGCGAACGGTAATCACCCCCTTTTATCGTATCGTAAAACAACCGGTAAACCGAGTCATTATCGTTTTGGTAGTTTTTTGCGGCGTTAATTCCGCCCTGAGCGGCAATGGAATGCGCGCGGCGCGGGCTGTCCTGATAACAAAATGCCTTCACATTGTAACCAAGTTCGGCAAGCGAAGCAGCAGCAGAAGCTCCGCCCAAACCTGTTCCAACCACAATAATTTCGAGTTTACGTTTATTGGCCGGACTCACAACTTTAATAGAACCTTTGTGTTTGCTCCATTTTTCGGCCAATGGGCCTTCGGGTATTTTTGAATTTAATATACTCATAACAAATTCCTTTCAGTTTAAAATTTAATAAGGAAATAAAGTGGAATAATTGAAAATCCGGCCGCAATGATTATTGCATAAAGCAACCCGACAAATTGCAGACGTTTCAGCCAATTTTTATTGCTCAGCCCCAAAGTTTGAAAACCTGACCAGAATCCATGCGACAGGTGAAATCCAAGCAATATTCCACCGAGAATGTAAAATATGCTGTAAAGTTTACTTCCTTTAAATAAATCGGCTACTAGCGTGTAGGCATCTTCCATTTCAACCCCGTCAATATTCACTGTTCCCAGTGTATGAGAATTGAATCTCATCACCCAAAAAAAGTTGATGATATGGATGATTAAAAAAACCAGCACCAATGAACCCAAAACCAGCATATTTCGTGAAGCCCATGAACTTG
>JBBIVS010000528.1:0-426 GCA_037439605.1 Draconibacterium sp.
GCGGGTGGTGCTGGACGACCTCGTGCTGCACGCCGCCGACGCGCGCCGCCTGGCGGAACGTTCCAAGGAACTTGTCGAAATCTTCTCAGGCGCGGCCACCTTCACGCGGCGCGACCGCACCACCAAGGTCCGCGGTCCGCTCGATCTGGTTTCGGTGATGTTTATTTCAAGGTTTGTTAAACGTCCGATGCACTTTTTCGGAATCCTCGGTATTATTATGATTTTAATAGGATTAGCTGCCTCGGTTTGGCTCGGAATTCAAAAAATTATAGCGTTACAGCATGGTGTGGTTGGAAAACTAATCACCAACAGCCCATACTTTTACATTGCGCTAACCTCGATGATAATTGGTGCTCAATTCTTTATGGGCGGTTTTCTGGGAGAACTGATTTCGCGCAGCGCCAGCGAGAGAAATAATTATCAAAT
>JBBIVS010000528.1:436-2882 GCA_037439605.1 Draconibacterium sp.
GTTTTAACAACGTCGGTTTACCAAACACATCAATGACTGAAAAAGAGATTCAATTCAAAAAGAAAAGAGAAATTGGGGATATTTTTTCCGATTCTTTTCAATTTATCAAACAGGAACATAAACCTTTAACGAAACTTATTGCAATTTACGTTTTACCGTTTATTGTGTTGTACGGCTTTGTGCAGATTTATCTTCAAAAAAATGTAATCAGCAAAATAGATTTTACCGATCAGGAAGCGCTGTTTGCCAACATTGGACCTGTTTACCTCAATATTTTTCTTTTTTCGTTGTTTGGCCTTTTTGTGCAATCGCTTTTAATTGCTGCGTATTACACTTACATTGATGCTTATGTGAAAAAGGGGAAAGGTAATTTCACCCTTGAAGAAATTACCCCGCAGCTTTTTTCCAACGGATTGCTGGCCATAGGGGCCAGTCTGGTTATTTTTATTGTGGTGATTTTTGGATTGATTTTGTGCATTGTACCCGGTATATATTTTGCCAACACGCTGTCGCTCGCCTTTATTATTCTTATTTTCGAAAAGAAGGGATTGGGGAATGCCCTGATTCGTTCCACCTTTTTGGTTAACACACAATGGTGGAACACATTTTTAATCAATATTGTTGGGATAATTATGATATGGACTGTCAGTTTTATCATGTCGATTCCTTCGATGATAACCGGATTCTCTGCAGGTTTATTAAATCAAAATGAGAATCCTGGTGAATTTCCTGACTGGTATTGGATTCTGATTGGATTATCAACTGTTGTTTCCTCTGTTTTGTGGATTATTCCTTATACTTTTCTGGCGATGCAGTTTTTTAATTTGCAGGAAAGAATGAATCAGATTGTGCCACCAGGAAACCAGCAATCAATGTAATTTAAAAATCAAATTTCCCATTATCAAACATTTCTTTTCGGGTTGATTGATATTCCTCAATAAGATTTTCCATAATCTGCTTAACAGGCAGCACCTGGTTAATTTGTGCTGAAACCTGCCCTATTTCCAGTTCCCCGTTAACAAGGTCGCCTTCAAACATTCCTTTTTTAGCCCGGCCTCTTCCTAAAAGTTCGCGAAGTTCTTCAGCAGTAGCGCCTCTTTGTTCGGCGCTGTTCACCTGTTCAAAAAACTGATTTTTTATCATTCGCACCGGCGCCAGTTTTTTTAGCACCAGTTTAGTTCCCCCCTCTCCTGTTTCTGTAACTAACTTTTTAAAATCAGGGTGTGCAGATGACTCTTCAGAAATGGCAAACCGCGACCCAATCTGAACCCCGTCAGCGCCCAAAACCATAGCTGCCAGCATTGATTTTCCCGAAGAAATTCCACCTGCCGCCAGCAATGGCAAACCTGTAACTTTTCGTACTAAAGGAATCAATGTAAGTGTAGTTGTTTCCTCCCGTCCGTTATGGCCACCGGCTTCAAATCCCTCGGCTACAATGGCATCAACTCCGGCTGCTTCGCACTTTTCGGCAAACATCGAACTTGAAACTACGTGAGCCACTTTTATGCCGTGACCTTTTAACCAACCTGTCCATAATTTTGGACTTCCGGCTGATGTAAAAACTATCTGAACTTCCTGCTTCACGATAATTTCCATTATTTTATCCAGTTCCGGATACATCAGCGGAACATTTACTCCGAATGGTTTTGAGGTTGCATTCCGGGTTTTTACGATGTGTTCTTCCAAAACTTCGGGATGCATTGAACCGGCGCCAATCAGCCCCAATCCACCCGCATTGCTCACTGCCGATGCCAGGTTCCAGCCCGAACACCACACCATTCCACCCTGGATAACAGGATATTCAATATTAAATAAATCACAAATCCTGTTCATTGAATTTTTTAGTGAGAAGTTACTGATTTTTTATTCAGCAGATTGAATATTTTCTTCCAAAAGTGTTACCAGTTTTTCCTTTGTTAAGCGCCGGATTATTTCCCCGTCCTTTGCAAACGAAATGGTTCCTTTCTCCTCAGAAACAATAATGCAAACCGCATCGCTGTTTTCGGTAATGCCAATGGCGGCGCGGTGACGCAAACCCATACTTTTATCGATTTCCTTCTGGGTTAAAGGGAGAATACATCCCGCCGCTGCAATACGGTTTCCGCGAATGATGACTGCCCCGTCGTGCAATGGGGAATTTTTAAAAAAAATGGTACGCAAAAGCGACGAAGATATTTTCGCGTTCAATCTTTCTCCGGTATTTACCTGGTCATTCAGTTCCAAAGTATTGGCAATCACAATTAAAGCGCCTGTATGCGATTTCGACATTGAAACACAGGCGTCAACCAAAATATCAATTTGCTCCTGGTTGATGGTTTTTTTCTTGCCTGTTCCCAGCAACATATCTAAACCTAAGACCTTGTTCAAATTATAGTGAGTACCGATAAAAACAAGGAATTTCCTGATTTCGGGGTGAAAAACAATTATAAGGGCCAAAACACCAACC
>JBBIVS010000529.1:0-2864 GCA_037439605.1 Draconibacterium sp.
TTTTTCATAAGATGTATTATATTCTTGTGTTGAAAGATTCTGTTCGGCAAGTTCTTTCAGCTTGATTTTCTGATACTGGCGCGACGAAGTGCAAATTGGTTTTTCGGTGTATTCAGTATTGTATTTCAGAAACCCTTTGGTACAACTGTAACCTGGGTTTCCGTTTTTCGCCAGTTCCATCTTATGCAAACTCATAGAAACCCCCCTTACCGTGTTAAATGGAACTCCCAAAGGCGATAATCCACTGTAATACAGGTCTTCTTCCTTTGCTTTTGCCAGAATATCCAGCGTTTCGTTATCGATACTGATTACCTCGGGAACCAGCATAAATGGCGTTGCCCAGCCAACACTATCCATTCCGTAATTATCGATTAAAAACTGATGTTCCTCAGCGGTTCCAACACCGCCCTGTGCTGTTACCTTGAATTCGGGAGTTTCAGCAGGCTGCGGAATTTGCTTTTTATGAAGCGCTGATTTGTACAGATTGATACAGGTTTCGTACAAAAGGCCGCGGTTTTTTTTAAACTCCTCAAGAATCAGCCCGAATAAAATACCGTTGGTTGGGAAACAATGCCCGCCACAATTTACCCCCGATTCGATGCGGTATTCAGAAACCCATAAACCTTTTCCGGCAAATATTTTACCCTGCACCAGCGCTGAACGGAAATCGCTTACTTTTAATATGATTTTCTTTTTGATAAAGCCGTTTACATTGGGAAAAAAATCCTTGAAATTTTCGATGTAACTGTAAAGGCGGGGGCTCATTCCGGCCGATAAAACCAGCGACGAGTTCAGGTCGCTGTTGGCAAATCCGCGAAGTGCGGCATGTGCATCGTTATGTTCAACCGGCAATTCCTCACCGTTCCTTGAATTTACCTTGTCGAGCTTGGTCATAATATTTACATCTATCGAACCAATATGCAGTTTTTCATCAATCCATTTCCTGAATTCATCAACGGCCTCGCGGCTACTTTGCGCAAGGTTGAATTTTTCCTTTAAAACTGACTTATCGGGCAACATACTGATGTATTTCTCCATTTCGGCGCCAGCCTGAAAAGCGCTGTTTTTCAATTCGGCAAATTTTCGCTTAACAATTTCGTCAACGAGGTTCAGGTACGATGAAATTCGTTTTGCCCTGAAATCTTCAACCTCTTTTGTAATTTTCCTGAAAGGAATATCAAACTTCTGACTGTAAAATTCACGCATTTTTTCAATGGTGGAATCATCAACCAGAGAAATAACCGAGGAAATACCGTAATGCGCAACGTTTATGGGAGTATCGATTGAATAACCTACGCCAAGCACAGGAATATGAAAAGTGTGACCTTCGGATATGTTCATGTAATTATTTTCTAATATAAAGCTGCCAAAGATAAATTTTATAGTTTAATAAAAAAGAACCACATAAAAAATACCCGTTACAGCATGGGGTTCAAAGGAAGTCAGAAAAATTTTATTATTCTGCAACTTAGTGTGCATCAGTCAAAAATCTTATTATTTTCATACGTTTTTAATTATAAAAAAATGAAAAAGACCGACGTCAATTGTCATAAATTAAGTTTGTATCGATGTATCCCTTTAAAAATTGACATTGTGTAACTTCCTGAAAAATCAAGTCGTCATATACATCCGAATCCTCAACCAGCATAATAACCCGCACATCCCTATCCTGTTTTACTTTTAGCTCTGTTTGTATCTATGCCGGAATTAAAATCCGGTTGTTTTTTATCTTTGAGTTAAATTCTAATGCTCTCATATTTTTACCTTTTTACGAAGTTATTCTATTTCTATAAAAGGCTCTAATCTTTGAATGGGGGTCTTATGTTCGCCTCGTTTGCAACGATTTTTTATTGTTTCACCCTCATTTCTCCCTGTATTCCAGAATATCGGCGGGCTGACATTCAAGTACCTTGCAAATGGCTTCGAGCGTTGAAAAACGGATTGCTTTTGCTTTACCCGTTTTTAAAATTGAAAGGTTGGAAAGCGTTAAGTCCACCTTTTCGGAAAGCTCATTTAACGACATTTTCCGTTTGGCCATCATCACATCAAGATTTACGATTATTGGCATGGCTTACACGGTTAAATCAATTTCGTTCTGAATTTCAATTCCCTTTTTAAAAACCCGGCCAATCACCAAAAGTGCAACACCCATAAACAGCCAAACATCGGCACCTCCCAAATTCAGATGCTGAATGTCGGGCATGTTTACACCCTCTGCCACAAAATTCGCTGTGTCTTTTGCACCCCAATACGAAAACAAACCGATACCCAAGGCCAGCCATGCAATGTTGACGATAAACCGCCGTACCGGTTCGTTGAACGGATGCGACAGGTCAAACTTTTTGTCGTGAAAAATCTTCACAATCAGGTAAAACATCAAAGCCTTCAACACGGCTGTGATAATTATGAGCGATGCAATTGTAACATACCAGCTTTGATTGTAGTTGTACAATTCCGATAAATTCATCACATCCCATAATTTACCGTCACCAAACGGATTATAAAATAAGGTAAAAAACGCATTGAAAATAATTGCTCCGGCTTCGAAACATAAACCGATAAAAATAATCCATGAAATCACGTTCAGTGCTATAAAAGCGTAATCTGTCTTTGTTGACATATTTTATAAAGTTTTAAAATTATGTAGCTAATTGAAAATTTACATATTGCTATTAAATAGCATGATTCACAATAAACCCTCAAATTTCCCTTTATTCTAAACGGTTAAGTCGTTTTCGTTTTGCAATTCAATGCCTTTTTTAAATAACTGTGAAATCACAAATATTATAGCTGCCATCATCAGGAAAGCTGCTGTGTCATTCCAGTATTGTCCAACATCACCAATCTCATACCCTGACTGAATG
>JBBIVS010000530.1:0-2855 GCA_037439605.1 Draconibacterium sp.
GCTAAGCCTGAATAAATTTTGGGACAGCGAAGAGGGATTAATTAAAAATGGAACAGAAGAAGTTAATCAAAAGGCTGAAACCCCTCATTTTTCAATTAGCAACGATTTTGATGTTATTGTTCCGGTTAAGCGGAATTTTGTTCGGTTTTATTCATTCATCGACTTTAATAGTTCGCCACAAAAATTAACCGTTTCACCGGGCATTTTTGAAGACGCTTTAAACGTAGGAGTTCAATATGATGTTACAACACAAAACCTGGCGTTAAAAAACCTGATAACAAAAAATTTTGTACAGTACACAATCGTGCGCGATGCCTGGAAGTATGAAACAGAAACAGGTGTGAATTATGAGAACCAGCAATTTGAAACATCGATTCAAAAAGATGAACAAATTATTGCGGCTGACAGTTTGCAAAACAGTTTGCATTGGAATTATGCAAATTTTTATTTTTCGGAGACCCTGAAGTATGAAAGAAACAAGTTCTGGCTTTCATTCGAATTGCCTTTAAACTTTTATTACTATAATATTAACGACAGTAAACACCAGTCAACGGATAAATTGCAGAAATTGTTTTTTACTCCTTTCTTTTCTTTGAAATACGATTTAAACGGATACTGGATTTGTAGAATGGGAGCGGGTTACAGCAATAAATTGGCTGATGTGAATACGATGGCGCAGGGTTATATTTTTTCGAATTACCGGCATTTTAAACGGGGAATTGACCAGTTGAACGAAACCAAAGGATTTCGCTTTAATTTTGGGCTTGAGTATAAAAATCCGGTTTCCGGGCTGTTTTCGACTTTGGTATGGATGAGTAATTATTCCACCCATAACCTGCTTTTAAAACAACAGGTTAACTCCGATGGTCTTTTATTTTACGAAGTGATTGATAAGGAAAATCATTCGGGGTTAAATAACATTACGTTTACTGTAAATCAATATTTGGCCCGATTGAAAGCCACACTTGATTTTAAGTCATATTTTAACCAGCAAAAAAAGGAGTATTTACTTAATGGTAAGCTGGGATGGTTAAATTATAAAGTTTACACTTTACAACCTGGAATAACTGTGAATCGCTGGAGAAGAGTTGACCTTGAATACAGCTATCGTGCACAACTAATCCACCAGTTTTCTGAGCAATCTGATTTTTCGGTTCTTGAGCAAAGGCATAAAGGAAGTATATTTTACAATTCAGGAAAGCGCCATTTGTTTGGCTTAACTGTCGAACATTACAATACAAAACAAACGGGGCAGCAAAGCGCGAACCTGTTTTTCGCTCATTTTTCTTATCATCTGAAACCGTTAAAAGGGAAATTCAAGTATAAACTTGAAATCAGGAATATTTTCAATCAATCAGAGATGGTCTTGTACAACACAAGTGATATTTCATTGGTAAAAACAAATTATTCAATGCGCCCGCGACAATTTTTGGCAACAGTTTCAATTGGGTTGTAGTTTTGTTGGGAACTGATTTATTCAATATTATACCCCTTGTTTTCTGTTGTTATAAGTTTTAAATTGCACCTGAATAAGCCGATGACGTCGTACTCCGAAGCATAAAAAAACCAAAAAATATGAAACAACTCATATTAACCGGGAAAAACATATTTGAAAATGAACACAAAACAATCAGTGTTTTGTAGAGAATTACTTTTGCCTTAACTGTTTTGTTTTACATTCTTTTTTCGGTAATTAAACGCTTCGGCCAAAATGAGTTTCTTTTTTGGATTCCGTTTGTGCTTTTTATATCGAATTTGTTGATTCTTTTAGAGATGTTGTATTTTGTATATTTTAGAGATTATCCAACCAGGAAAAATAGTATGAAATGGTTGATAATAAGGGTTGTATTAAATTTTATCGCTGTAATTCTGGCAGGATCTTATTTAAAGTGCCCGGTTTGATAAATTTTATTCACTGATAAGTGAAAGTGAAATCTGATTATTGAACTATTAAAATTGAAACGCCGCACTATGTCTTTAATGCGGCGCTTCAATTTTGTTACATTAATTTCTTTGTCCTTTCAATTCCTTGCAAGCCCCGTAAATTCCCTCAAACAAAGGTTGAATGTTTGATTCTGCCACTGCCGAGAAAGCAATGCGAAGCAGGTTATCGAAAGCAATTACCCCGATGCTGTATTTTTCGATAAGCAGTTTACGCACTGTTTCCCCGTCCAAACCTTCGGCCAGTTCGATGCACATAAAATAACCCGAGTTATACGGAAGCGCCTTAAAATAAGGTTTGTAGGCCTCGTTTTGCAGTACGCGTTTTACTTCATCGTAGCGACTTTTCATAATTGCATATTTGGCTGCTTTCTGATTCTCGTAATCTGGGTGTGTGTAAGCTTCAAGTAACAACGACTGCGAAATATTGGCAGCGTTTGATATGTTTCCGCGGATGGCGCCGGCGGTTTTCGATTCGAGCGCTCCGTACAAAGCTGCGTCGCCGCCTTTAATCCCGTAAGTCATAAATCCAACCCTGAAACCCCACACGTAATCTTCTTTTGTCGGGCCATCAATTTTAACTGCCAGCACATTTTCATGTAAAGCACAGAGCGAAGCAAAAATACTTTCAGTGGCAATTCCGGCTTCGTAACCCAATCCAAAATAGGCGTCATCAATCAGCAAAACAATTTTGTTGCCTTTTTCGGCTGAAGCTTTGATGATTTTTACCATTTCTTCCTGCTCCGTCTGTGTGGGAGTGTATCCGGCAGGATTGTTAGGGAAATTCAGTAATACAACCCGCTTTCCTGTTGATACTTCATTTAAAACCGTTTCGAATGTGCTAATATCGAGCCCGTCGTTTTTAAACAATTTATAAGGTTTTAACTGCGAACCGTATGCATTCGTGAGGGTGA
>JBBIVS010000531.1:0-2846 GCA_037439605.1 Draconibacterium sp.
CTTCGCGAATATGCATTATTCCCTCGTATCCATAGTATCTTGTAATTGCGGCGCCAATAAAAATAATTATAAACGAAAAGTGCAGCAGAACGCCTGCCCATCTTTTTTTTGCAATTAATTTGTTTACAAAGATGCTCCCAATTAGGTTAATACACATAACCAATAAAAGTATCTCGAACCAGCGCGAATTGTAAATCAGTATTTTAGCGGTTACCGTACCGAAATCGTTTTCTATAAAAGTTGCGTAACCTATTGATATGGCAAATATTACGATTAATATCCCGGTAAAAAGCATCGAAAAGAGAAAAGAACTTAATTTTTTCATTAATAAATATTTAAAGAATTCGTTCGGCAAAGAAAGCAATAGAAAATTGAAAAAAACAAGAGCACAAAAAAAATCCTTTGTTTTAAGGGATAAAACAAAGGATTTCTTTTAAAACTATTATAATCAGTTTATTTTTTCAAAGTTGGATCGGGGTGGGAAACTGCTTTTGAAAACTCGGCAAAGTTCCATGCTTTTTTAGCAGGAGCATGTCCATCAGGTTTTTTGCCCAAATGACATGCTTTGCAGGTTGCTTCAGTTGGTTCAACCATTCCTTTTGCAAGCGATTGTTCCTTATTTTTCATAATCGCAGCGGTTTTGTACATACTGCCAGGCCCATGGCACGATTCGCATGAAACACCTTCGTCGACTTTAATTGTTGCCAGTAGATTTTTATCAACACTTCCGGCGGTGGAGTGGCATTTTAAACATTCTGCATTTTTCTTGCCTGCATCGTCGAGCTTTGCGTATGCCTGAGAATGGGTAGTTTTCTGCCATTGTGCAAACTGCGCCCCTTTTTCCGGTTTGTTGTGGCACATTTTACAACCATTCACACCAATATATTTTGCGCCCTGCGCATAAGCAAATGAACCGATTGCTAACACAAACCCTAAAACCAACATTAATTTTAAATACTTCATTTTTTTAAGATTTAAGTTTTTTATTTGATATTATTAAATTTCTAATCCTACAAACTAATTCCTTATTTATTTTGCGCTTAAATATGCATTATTTCCGGTTTACAACCAAAAAACAGGCCAAAAATTGTTACCTGTTTGTTAATACAACTCCGAATGGCACGAAAAACAATATTCCGTTTTCCATATATCACCAATATCTACGGGGTGTTCAAATTCGAGAATTGAATCGCGATCTGCGAATTTCATGTTTCGCGGACTTCCCTGGGCTTTTATGTTATGGCATAAATTACAATCCTTCGAAATAACCCGGCCTTCGTTGGTTGAATGTTTGTCGTTATGGCAACGAAAGCAACCGTTCGATTCCATATGGCCAAGGTGGTTTGGGTAAATTTTCCAGCTAACTTTCATATAGGGGAATACGTTTTTGGCATATTGAGCTTGTATCTCAGCAATTGCGCCATCGATATCCTTTTTTCGGGTTTGAAAGATTTCGGGAAATGAGGTATTATAATAATCGATTATTGCCGTGCTAATTGCCATTAAAGCGCTGTCTTTTGTTGAATATCCGGGACTTAACACTTGCATGGCAATTGATTTGATACCTGGCAGTGTTTTGGAAATTCTACCCTCGTGTAATGATTTGTCGATAAAATTCTGCGGTACTTCGTAGTTATGCGATGGGCGGTTGTGACAATCCAAACAATCCATGACCCGTATTTCAAGCGAATCGATTTTTTCCTGGCTCAATCCCAAATCATTATCAACATAAATAAATGTTTCTCCGGTTCTTGAATTAGTGTATTTTACCCAGGGTATTTCCATTCGCATTCTGTCGAGCGCCTTATATTCGATTTTTACCTCGGGGCTTATATGTTGGTGAATTCCTTTTATAACACCTTCGGCAGTTGACATTGTACTTGTTTTTACAAGCATTTGCCTGGTTATCTCAGTATTGTTTTCATCGGAAAGGTACGCGTGTTTAATGCGTAGTTTGTTGTCGTAAAATTTTTGGGGCCAATGGCATTTTTCGCATGTTTCCTGAGCGGGCCTGAGGTTAGCAATAGGTGTTGGGATAGGTTGTGGGTATTTCTTTGCAAGCACCGAGTACACCTGGTAAAGCCCTGACAGTTTGCTTTTTACATACCAGCTTGCACCCGTACCCACGTGGCACTCGACACATGCCACACGTTCGTGGGCCGAACCATGATACGTTGTATATTCCGGCTCCATTACTTTATGGCAAAGCTTGCCGCAAAACTCAACCGATTCGGTATAGTGAAATGCCTCGTAACTACCCACGGACGAAATAATTAAAAGAAATACTGTGCCAACCACAAATATGATCAAAGCATTTCGTGTAGCAATGTTGTTGAAATCCAGCACTGGCCAGTTTTTTGTTTTGCCTAGTTTTTCAGCTTGTCGCAAGCGTTTGCCATAAATTCCCATACCTAAGGGAATCATAATTAAACCGGCAACCATAAAAACCGGAAGGATTATATAAATAAATAATCCAATATATGAACCTCCGAAATTGAATATTAAATTTAATAATGCAAGTGATAAAATCGAAGCAAGGTTAAATATTGCTAAAACTGCCCCCAATATCGAGATCCAATTTTTTATTGACGATGGTAATTTCATGGTATTACTTTTAGGATTTTTAATTTCAATTCAAAAGGCTGGTCCAACTTTTTGTTTTCAAAAATGAATATTTATAGAAGCGCTTTAATGAATATTATGCCAGCCCGTTAAAATACTTTTAAAATTCCCGGCTGGTGATTTGCCAATAGAGGCCACATAAAGATGAACCAGTAAAAACAAGGAAATAAAAAAACCTGCAGCCGAATGCAAAACTGCAGTTATAAAAATTCCAGTCATATTGT
>JBBIVS010000532.1:0-2845 GCA_037439605.1 Draconibacterium sp.
AATTTGCGGCCGTTTTTCCGCAGCTTGGCCCGGCCGACGCCGTGGGAAGTCCGTCATACGAAGAATTGGTTGAACTGAAAAAAAGAGGACAAATTACAGACGAACAAGCTGAGATTTTTATTAATCCTCGTCCGGCCGAAGAATTTTATGATATAAATGCCGACCCGTTTCAGTTTAATAACCTCGCGTCAAATACTGAATTTGCAGATGAGATGGAGTGGTTAAGAAAGGTTTTGCAAAACTGGATGAACGAAACCGGCGACAATATTCCGGAAAATCTCACCGAAGATTGGTACCTGATGCAACCCGGTTACATTAAAACGGATGCATACGGTATTCGCGGCGAAATGCCTGGGCAAAAAACAAATGCCGTAAAAATAACAATAAGGGGACGTTTTGAGAGGATGGATTATTCATTGCACTAACTGATTGATCTTATTCTTCCATTCATTTCCATATATTATCTGAAACTCAAAGTCATTGTTTTAAAATTCATTGTTTAAAATTTGATTTATCATCGTTTTAAGGCTGTGCAATTCATTTTGAATAATATTCCAGACTGCACTAAGTTTTATATTGAAATACTCATGGGCTATCAAATTTCTAAAAGCACGGACTTTGTACCACGGATAAATGTACTTTTCCAAAATACCTTCATCAACATTGATGATTGCTTCACCAATAATAATAAATTGCATCAGTACAGCATTGTGAAGCAGGTCATTTTCTGTAAAGTCTTTTTCGTCTCTATGATCCAAAAATTTTTCAATGTCAGAAATTGCTTTTTGTATATGCAAGAGTCTCTCTCTGCTGGCTAAATATCTATCTTTCATAAATGAGCGTTAAGTCTGGTTTAACATGCTCAAAAATATTGGGCTTGAAAGAGTCTATAAAACCTATATCAACCCTCCGGTGAATGCTGTTTTCCAACAAATATTGAACTTCGGCAAGGTCGAAATATGAGAAGCCTGAATCGGTTTCCAAAGCAATATCCACATCACTTTTGGGACCATCATCTCCTCTGGAAAATGAACCGTAAACCCATGCTTTTCTGATATTTTTGAATTTCATCAATACGTTTTTTAACTTTTTTAAAATGTCATTTCTATCCAACTTTTTAAAAGAAATGTACTCAACTTTTTCCTCTGCCACCTGCAAAGCTTTCAGTGCTACTTCTTCATCTGCCACTTCATAAACCAATTTATCTGATAGCCACGAAACAAGCAGTTCACTTTCGTTTACATTAAAGTAAGCGGCTAATTTCACTATCAGTTCACGGCTTGCGTTGCGCTGTCCTCTCTCAATTTTACTTAATATTGCCTGGTCGATATCAAGAAATGCTGCAACCGTCCGCAAGGGTAATTCCTTTTCTTCTCTTAGATTTTTTATGGTTTCTCCTAAGTTGTCCATATTTTGGCTATGCTCATTATCAATTTTGAACAATTTTGTTTTGAACAATTTTGTCAAAATTACATAAATTAGTATTATCTAAAAAATTGTTGTTTGAAAGTATTCAACAAATTATCTACTTAATTATGAGTTAATGAAATTGAAACAATTCATTATGAATTACCAGCAATCCACAGGACGGTTGATATTGCAGAAATAATTATCTTCGGCATATCTTATTTGAAAATTAAACCAAGGGAATTTGTTAAATAAGAAAACATCAAAATTAAATCGTTCAATATGATTAGATTAACTAAACCGACCAACCTCTCCGGAATCCGTCTTTACGCACTTTTCACACTCCGTATTGTAATTGGCTGGCATTTTTTGTACGAAGGCGTTACCAAAATGATGATGATGCCCAACTGGACTTCAGCAGATTACCTGCAGGCTTCGTCGTGGTGGTTTGCACCAGTTTTTCAATGGATAGCCGAAGCTCCTTCTTTGTTAATAATGGTTGACTGGCTAAATATCATCGGAATGATTGTGGTTGGTGCTACCCTTATTTTTGGTTTGTTCGAACGCATTGGAGCATTTGTGGGCATGTCGCTACTTTTTCTGTACTGGCTGTCGAATCCGCCATTTGTAAGCAACGATTTTAATGTAATCAGCGAAGGTCATTACCTGGTTGTCAATAAAAACCTTGTTGAGTTGTTTGCGCTGCTTGTGTTGCTGCTATTCCCAACCGGCCACCAACTGGGCATTCCGGTTTTATTCAGAAAGAATCGTATTCCTGAACCGAATCCAGTTGAAAATATTGCTGAAGATAAAACGCCTGAAGTTCAGAATCAATCCGAAATAGTACTGGAACATGCCGCTCTCGACAGGCGGACATTAATCAAAGGTTTGTCGGCATTGCCCGTGGTTGGCGCTTTCGGCTATGCGCTGTACGAAAAATCGAAATGGGAAAGTTACGAGGAGCGAAACCTGGTTGACGCAGTTACCGGCGCCAGCGCCAAAACCCTGAATATTGCCAGTTTGAAAGAACTGAAAGGCCCGATTCCGATGGGTAAAATCAAGGAAACTCCATTCAGTAAACTCATTTTGGGTGGAAACCTGCTTTCAGGGTGGGCACATTCGCGCGATTTGATTTATGTTTCACAACTCGTAAAAGCCTATCATCAGAAGGAAAAAATATTTGCCACTCTTTTACTGGCTGAAAAATGTGGCATCAACACACTGCTCACCAACCCGATTTTATGCGCACTGATTGATGAATACTGGAAACGCGGAATCGGTAAAATCCAGTTTATTTCAGATTGTGCCGGACTGAATTACGATGACAAAGGCGCCCATCCGATGCCCATCAACGACTACATGGACAAGGTGAAAAAAGCCATTGACACAGGCGCTGTTGCCTGTTACATTCAGGGAGAAACCGCCGATTATTACATGG
>JBBIVS010000533.1:0-2840 GCA_037439605.1 Draconibacterium sp.
ATCTCTGATTATTGTTATGACCTTGATTTAAAATACGAAACATTCCTCGATATTAATATCTTGGGCGAGGAAGAATTAAATACACTCCGCGGAAAACAGCCCATATTTCAAACTGCACTCGAAAAAGGAATCAGAGCATAACAATGACTAACCCTGGCATTTATGCCAGGGACTAACAATAACAAACTGCAAACCGGGCTATAGCCCAAAAATAATAAATAAAATGTCTTATGTAAGAATTTGGGTGCATTGTGTTTGGGGAACGAAAAACAGAATCCCTTTTCTGAATGATTCGAACAAGCAGACAATTTTAAATCACATCAGGGAAAACGCATCAAGCAAGGATATTTATATTGATTTCATTAATGGGCACAAAGAACATATTCATTGCACAATTTCATTAAATGCAGAGCACGCACTTTCTAAAGTCATACAACTCATAAAAGGAGAGTCTTCGTTTTGGATAAATAAAAACAAATTATCTCAGGGCAAATTTGAATGGGCTGATGAGTATTTTGCGGTTTCTGTTAGTGAGTCACAAATTGATAATGTACGTGAATATATAAAGAATCAGGAAATTCATCATAATAAGAAAAGTTGGGAGGATGAATACAATGAATTTATCGAAAAGTATGGTTTTAAAAAGATTAATGGCTAAAGCCCCTCATATTTCTTATCACATATTCCCCATCATAAATGATGGGGTTAGTCAAAGTCGATAATAAAGTTTTGACCAACTCTGGCATTTTATGCCGAAAACGTATTGAATAACCCTGTCATTTATGCAGGAAACGAATTAACTAACTCTGGCATAAATGCCAGAGACGAACAGTAAACATAAAAACCGGGCTTCAGCCCTTAAATTTTAACAGATGGGAAAAATTATCGACCAGATAAAAGCCGGAAAAGTACTTGTTTCCGACGGAGCGTGGGGTACTTTTCTTCAGCAAAAAGGATTGAAATTGGGTGAATGCCCTGAAGAATGGAACCTCACCCACCCTGATGAAGTTTTCGATATCGCTAAAAGCTACATTGATGCTGGTGCAGATATGATTGAAACCAACAGTTTTGGCGGTACCATTTTTAAAGTTGAAAAATATGGTTTAGGCGATAAAGTTTTTGAACTGAATAAAGCTGCTGCCGAAATCAGCAGAAAAGCTGCCGGTGATAAATTTGTGCTAGGTTCGGTTGGTCCCACCGGCAAAATACTTATGATGGGCGATGTTACCGAAGATGAGTTGTACGAGGCATTTAAAGATCAGGTAAAAGGACTGGAAACTGGTGGTGTTGATGCAATTATGATTGAAACCATGACCGACCTCGATGAAGCACGGCTGGCAATTCGGGCAGCAAAGGAAAATACAAATTGCGAAGTTTTCTGCACCATGACTTTCGATAAAACCTTTCAGGGAGAGTTCCGTACTATGATGGGAATTTCGCCTACCGATATGGTAAACACTTTAATTGATGCCGGCGCCGAACTGATTGGCGCCAACTGCGGAAACGGGATTGCCGATATGATCGGGATTGTTGAAGAAATTCGCAAAGCCGATTCCGAAATCCCGGTTTTGGTCCATGCAAATGCCGGAATGCCACATTATTACGAAGGGAAAACTGTTTTTCCCGAATCGCCTGATGAAATGGCGGTTCTGGTTCCAAAGATTTTATCTGCAGGCGCCAATATTATAGGGGGTTGCTGCGGAACAACTCCGGAACATATATGCAGGGTGAGGGAAGCAGTTAATAAGGCATGAAAAGAAAGAAATAACAAAATAAGGAATAACAAATCAGAAAAGTGCCTAAAATTCCATTCCATATTATTTCCGGATTTTTGGGAAGTGGCAAAACCACTTTCCTGAAACGCATCATTGAAAAATATGCATCGGAAACCAATATCGGGATTGTTCAAAATGAATATGCCCCGGCAAATATTGATGGAGCTGAACTGAAAAAATCGGAGAAAAATTTTAACCTGCTCGAAATCAATAAAGGATCGGTTTTTTGTGTTTGTTTACTTAGCGATTTTGTTCGGTCGCTCGAAAAGTTTATTGACAAAGTACAACCTAAAATGATAATAGTTGAGGCTTCCGGACTTTCTGATACCACGTCAATTGCAGAAGTTGTTTCAGCCGGTTCGCTGGCTGAAAAAATCTATCTGGCCTCGAACTGGTGTATTGTCGATGCACAGAACTTCACAAAAGTCGGATTAATGAAACAACGGGTTTTTCATCAGCTCCGGATGGCCGATGTGGTGGTAATAAACAAAACTGATTTGATTGAATCAGGGATTGATTTAATTCGGGCTGAAATAAAAAAAGCCAATCCGTTTGCCGAAATAAGGGAAGCCACATATTGCAAAATCGATTTCGAATTGGGAAATTCGGCAATTAATAAGTTCTATTTTGGCGAAATAAAATCGTTGTCACGTCCCGATGTAAATTCGATGGTAATTAAAACTGGTCGTAAAATTTCGAAAAATTCCCTCGAATTGTTTTTAAATGATTGGGCGCCAAAAGCTTATCGGATAAAAGGTTTTGTTAATTTAAAAGAAGGAAAAACAGCTGCCGTTCAATGTGCATTCGATTCAAAAGAAATTATGGAGATTGCTAATGATTTTCACCCCACTGAATTGATTGCAATCAGCGACCAGTTTACGTTGCGGGAATGGATTCGGGCGTTTAAGGAATTGACTTAACGTTAAAATTGAATTAATAATTTCTTAGAACCAATTTAAATTAGCTAATTTTGACAACTGGCAGTTGGGAGTAATTTGCTGTTCATCTGCTTTTGTGTCTTTAAATTTCGAAACAAAATAAATAAATGGAATTTCTATGAGTAAT
>JBBIVS010000534.1:0-2838 GCA_037439605.1 Draconibacterium sp.
GGTTTTGTTAAAAATTAAGCGCAGGAACTGAATGATGAGGTAATTCAGAAACACATCGGTTTATATGTCAATAACTTTACAGTCGATTTGGGCGAAACTGGCAAAACATCAGTTAAGACCCTGTTAAAGAGAGCTGCAGATGAAAGAATAATTAACGAGGTTGAACATGACATTTTTGTTGGTTAAAAAAAGTTCATATTTTTTGACAAAACCATACAATATTTTAACTCAAATAAAGTTTGAACATCAGAAGTCAACGTATTTCAGAAAACATGATTTTACTGAATTTAACTAACCACTTATAAAATGATAGTTGTCACAGGCGCAGCCGGTTTCATCGGCAGTTATTTGGTCGGAAAACTCAATAAAGCAGGATACAGGGATTTGATTTTGGTTGATAAAATTGACGACCCGTTAAAAGAATTCAATCTGGCACACAAAACTTACAAAAAATTAATTGACCGCGATAATTTCTTCAAATGGCTGATTAAACATTCGCACGATGTTGAGTTTATTTTTCATCTTGGCGCACGCACCGACACTTTGGGCCAGGAGCCGCAACTTTACCAGCAATTAAATCTGATTTATTCACAACGGCTTTGGAATATTTGTTCCGAAATTCAGGTGCCGCTGGTTTACGCCTCATCGGCAGCTACTTACGGAAACGGCGAATGGGGTTTTTCTGATAATCATCAAAACATAACTCATTTACGGCCGCTGAATTTGTACGGTTGGTCGAAACACGATTTTGATGTTTGGGCGCTGAAACAATTCCGCACACCGCCATTTTGGGCAGGACTGAAGTTTTTCAATGTTTACGGGCCCAATGAATACCACAAGGGACAAATGGCTTCGGTGGTTTTACATGCTTTTCAAACCATTCGTGAAACCGGAAAAATGAAACTTTTCCGTTCGCATCACAAAGATTACAAAGACGGCGAGCAAAGCCGCGATTTTGTTTTTGTTGAAGACATTGCCGACGTGATGATGTTTTTTATGGAAAGCCAGAAAAACTGCGGTATTTTTAACGTGGGAACAGGAAAATCCCGTTCATTCCTCGATTTGACCACTTCTGTTTTCCAAAGCATGAAAATTACCCCTGATATTTCATTTATCGATACACCTGTTGATTTGCGTGGCAGATACCAGTATTTTACCGAAGCCGATATTCAAAAACTCAGGGACATTGGCTTTACCAAACCTTTTACTGAACTCGAAGCCGGTGTTGACCAGTATGTTGGCGAGTTTTTGATGGCTGAAGTCGGTTATTGAAAGGCAGATGAAGAAAAACCTTTTTTTGTTTTTGTTTCTTGTTAGTGTTTCAGGTGTTTTAGCCGGAATACAGCTCCCTTTAAAATGGTTTGATTATCTTTTTAAACCGCTGATTATGATTTCCATTGGCGGTTACTTTCTTCAAAACTCAAAAAATCTGGATAAAAAAGTTGTCAGGTTTGCTTTGTTTGCTTTTCTGTTTTCGTTGCTTGGCGACATTTTTCTGATGTTCACTGGCGAGGGGATGATATTTTTTATGCTCGGACTGGGTTCCTTTTTGGTGGCACAGGTTGCTTATATCTTATTGTTTCTGAGAACAGTTAAGATTTCAGGAGGAGAACCATTTTTGCGAAAGAATTCATTGTATTTAAACGGTTATATCATTTACGGATTTTCTATTTACATATTACTTTTTAGCCACTTGGATACGGTGCTTAAAATAGCTGTTTTTGTTTATATGGTGGCGTTGCTGGTAATGTCGGCAATGGCATTAACCCGTTATAAAACAGTGTCGAAAGCAAGTTTTAATTTTGTTTTTTATGGTTCTGTTTTGTTCGTTATTTCCGACACTTTAATTGCACTCGATAAATTTCTGACACCAATCCCAAACGACAGGCTTCTCGTAATGTCCACATACATGGCAGCTCAATTCCTGATTATGAAAGGGATTTTGAAACAGTTTGAATAAATCTCACTTTTTTTTCATTTCCCCTGTCACATTCTCTCCACCCCCAGTACAAAAGTCAAAATTCGAAATATTGTAAAACTTTAAAAATTAGAAATCATGAAAAATTTAGCACTTATTTTAGTTATCGCGATGATGTTTTCAATGTTCAATAACGTTGAAGCACAAATGTCAAGCAGGGAAGTAAAGAAAACCCTTAAAATGAAACCTCCGAGGGAAGTAAAAAAGCAGGCAAAAGATTACGAAAAACAGGGGTATTATCAAGCTGTTGGTGCAATGAGTATCGAACGCCAGTTAACAAATGCCTGGATGCGGGAAGTTGAAACAGATGACAAAGGCTATCCGCTTTATATTATCGCTACCGGAAGTTCAGTTGGTGAAACACAAATTGCTGCCAAATTACAGGCTACCGAAGCTGCCAAGCTTGAACTTGCCGGAACCATTGCTACGAATGTGGCTGCACTCATTGAGAATAACATAGCTAACAGTCAACTTAATATCGAAGAAGCAGCTTCAGTAACCAAAACAGTTGCAGCATCAAAAAACATTATTGCACAGGAATTAGGCATGGTTATTCCGCTGGTCGAACTTTATAAGGACATTAATAAAAACCGGGAAGCTAATGTACGTATAGCTTACAACAGCGAAATGGCTATGGAATTAGCCAAAAGAGTTGTACGCAAAAGCCTGGAGGAAGAAACTGAAATTTTGCAGGATAAACTTGAAAAACTAATGAAGTTTTAAGAGCAGTGCGGTTCATTGCCCTGAAAGAATAATTCTAAATTTCAGGGCATTCTTTTTTAAGAAAAGTTTTTTTATACTTTTATGCACTACTGAACGATTAAAAAAATAAAAGTTGGGGTTACTCCCCGAAGGTTTGG
>JBBIVS010000535.1:0-2838 GCA_037439605.1 Draconibacterium sp.
CACGCGAGCGGTATAGCTTTTTCGTTTCCATGGTTAGTCTTCATCCTCATCCAGTAAATCTTCATTTTCAAACTCCCTTTCCAGGAATTCTTCGGCAGCTTCAACGAGTTCGGTAATCAGTTCTTCATCGCCCGGTTCGCCGTCAATCCAGTGAATGTGCTGGTTGCTCCAGAAATCATCGATGTCGGCTTCAACAATAAAACGTGGAGTTTCGTTGTGTACCACAAAAATGGTATCGGGTGTTTCAATCGAATTGTCGGCTAATAAAAATTTTGGTAACATGGCTTTTAAGTTTTTGTGAAATCAAATATAAACTATTTCCGGCTAAATCTGGTTAAACTCGTTTTTATTTTACATTTTCTCAATTAAACATTTTCATTTGTAAGCCCAAATTAAAAGAGATTACTATTTTTAGCGGAAATAAAAAAAAAATCAGCCGGGAATGAACAAACTCAACGAAATTCTTTCAGTTATCGACAGTCATGTGGGCGGATCGCAATGGTTCGTTTTTTTGTTATTAGGAACCGGGTTATTTTTTACTATTTACCTGAAATTTCCCCAGTTCAGGTACTTGAAATATTCGTTACGTATTGTCCGTGGCAAATTCGACAAAGCTGGTGATGTGGGCGATACATCACATTTTCAGGCATTAACAACTGCCTTGTCGGGAACGGTGGGTACCGGAAATATTGCGGGTGTTGCACTTGCCATTCATTTGGGCGGACCGGCAGCCCTGTTTTGGATGCTCGTAACTGCAGCCGTTGGAATGACCACCAAGTTTGTGGAAGTTACCCTTTCTCATAAATACCGCGAAATTGCCCAAGATGGTACTATTTCAGGCGGACCGATGTATTACATGAAAAACAGGTTAAAACTTCGCTGGCTTGCCGTGATTTTTGCAGTTGCTACAGTTTTGTCATCTTTCGGAACGGGCAGTTTGCCCCAAATCAACAGCATTTCCAATGCCATGTTCGAAACGTTTGGCATCAACCACATGCTGACCGGTGGAATTTTGGCGGTTTTGCTGGGTTTTGTTATCATTGGCGGAATTAAACGCATCGCGCAGGTAACTTCGAGGCTGGTACCGATAATGGCTCTCATTTATTTTGTTGGGGCAATTGCAGTTATTTTATACAATTATGAAAATATTATTCCATCTTTGGTTGCAATTTTTGGCGATGTATTTACAGGTACCGCTGCAATGGGAGGCTTTTTGGGTGGAAGCATTGCATTTGCCTTTAACCGCGGGGTAAACCGTGGACTGTTTTCGAACGAGGCCGGACAGGGTTCTGCGCCTATTGCACATGCTGCCGCCCGCGCCCACGAACCGGTTTCCGAAGGTTTGGTTGCACTGCTCGAACCTTTCATCGATACAATTATCATTTGTTTTTTAACCGGCATGGTTCTACTTTCTTCCGGCGTTTGGACAGAAAAATACGACAACAAATTTCAGGAAGCCGATTTGATTTTTTTAAACGGAACTTACTCTGAAACCAGCAAACAGGAAGTTGAGGAAATACATCAGTTTTTGATTGGAAAAACCAAAATTGACCTGTTTACAGGTAGTTACAATGTTGTTGAAGGAAAAATTGAAAATCCGCATACCATTTTGCATTCACGCTCGGTTGCCGATGAAATTAAAGTCTGGCTTAACAACCAACCCTTTTCAGGCCAAATTAGTGTACAAAACGGGAAACTTGTCAGTAAAACAGGTTTGACTCTTACGGGTAAATCGCTTTTGCACAGCGCACCGCTTACAAATGTTGCATTTACAAAAAGCTGGTTTGGCGATTACGGAAAATATATTGTGGCAATCGGGTTACTTTTATTTGCCTTTTCAACTGCAATTAGCTGGTCGTATTATGGCGACAGGGCAATTACCTACTTGTTTGGTTCCAACAAAGTAATTTATTACCACATTATTTATGTTATTGGTTTTTTCATTGCATCGTTTACTGATACTACGATTATTTGGACTTTATCCGGAATTACAATTGCCTTAATGACAATTCCCAACCTTTTTGGTATTCTTTCGCTATCGAAAGAGATGAAAAATGAAGTAAAATTGTTCTGGAAAGAATACGCCGACCGATACCCGGGGCAGAAAGTACCAAAAGATTAGAACAGTTCAAAGTTCAAAGTTTAAAGTTCAGTGTTCAGATAAAAACCGGAACTTTAAACTTTGAACTCGGAACTTTAAACACCTTTCCCTATTTTTGCCATGAATTTGAAACTTGGTAATGAAAAAATTCTATCCTGAAAATTTTGAATCAAAAATAGGTTTCGACCGCATTCGCGAAATGTTAAACGAGAAATGCCTCAGCAATATGGGAATTGAATGGGTTGATGAAATGCAGTTTCAAAACGATTTCGAAACCATTGCAAACCAATTGGGAGAAGTTGATGAGTTTTGCCGGATTGTCCGCGAGTTTGACAGTTTTCCATCAAGCCATTTTTACGATTTGCGTCCGGCGCTTCAAAAAATCAGGATTGAGGGTCGTTTCCTGGAAACTTCAGAATTATTCGATTTAAAACGTTCCCTGGAATCGGTTCGGGCAATTGTATTTTTTTTCAATAAACAGGAGGAAACGGTTTTCCCGTTGCTGAAAAGGAAAACTGCCAATGTTCGGGTTTACCCTTACATTTACGACCGCATCGACAGCATTCTGAATAAATTTGGGAAAATCCGCGACAATGCCACTTCAGAACTGGCGCAAATCAGAAAAGATATTCTTACCCGCCAGGCAAACATGACAAAACGTTTACATGCCATTTTAAAACAGGCGCAAAAAGACGGGCTTGTTGAAGAGGATGCTACGGTTTCCATTCGCGACGGGC
>JBBIVS010000536.1:0-2834 GCA_037439605.1 Draconibacterium sp.
AACCAGTCCTTTATCGTTTTTTTGGGATAACCGTTTTAATATGGTCTTATGAACCGCTTTAAAATCGTCGTTGTAATTGTCTTCAATATTCAGTTTTGGCTTTGTAACATTTAACGATTTGGCTGCAATTCCGATTTGCGTTAAGATAAGTAGCGAGATTTCGGGTTTTTGTCTCGATTTTTTTATTCTGAACTTTTTAATTTCACTGATTATCAGGTTTACCTTTGATTCCTCCGTTATCCGAAACAGAAACCGTACCCTGGAACTGACGGTATCAAAATATACCATCAAATCTTCAAACAGGAAATAAAAAATATCATTCAGTTCGGCCTTTTTATTCTGATTGAAATAAATCTTGTCGTAATAACAATCTTTAATTTCAGCATTGTAATAGTTTAAAAACCATTGGTTTGCCTTTTTACAGTTTATATTTTTTTCGTGAATAAAATTCGGAATCCGGTTAAAATGGGCGATAAAAAGGTTGTACTCATTGAGATATTGATCCATCCGAAGATCGAAAACATCAGCCAGATTAGTTTTGAATGTTGTGTTTTCCAGATTAAAACTGTTGTACCTGATTTTAACCGGATTTGTAGTTGCTGATTCCATTTTGTTTTTTTTGATTGCAATGGTAAAAGTAGGGTGGTATTGCGCCAAAATATGACGCAGTAAAAAATTGTTTTTGTTTTTTTAGGTTGAACTGGTGACTTTTTGTGTAAATCCTTATTCACCACCTGACCAGGAAAGTCAGCAGGTGAACAGTGCGGAAGTTGAACTGGTGAATCGCAGTCACCTGCTCAATAAAAGATTGCAAAGTCAAAATTATTCACCAGCTGACCTGGAGTCAGCAGGTGAAGTGTCGGAATATTTAATTTTAAACCTGAATTTTCCCAACGAGGTAGGTCACTGCATTGCCGCCAATTTCAACACGCCCGCCCGGATTTTTGCAATACAAGATGCCGCCGCGGGCTGAGATTTGTCTGGCAGTCAGTTCTTTCTTTCCCAGTTTTTCAGACCAATACGGAATCAGCATCGTATGCGCCGAACCGGTTACGGGGTCTTCGTTTACGCCAACTGCCGGGGCAAAAAACCGCGAAACAAAATCGTAGTTTTCTGAACCAGAAGTACAAATAACGCCCCGGGTTTTGGCGTGAACCAATTGCTGAAAATCGGGCTTTAACTGAAAAACCTGATTTTCATTTTCAAAAACCAGCATAAAATCATCACGCCCCTTAAAACAGGTAACCGGCTTAATATGAAACGCCCTGGTCACTTCTGCAGGAATTTCAATTTCTGTTACAGGCGACGCCGGAAACTCGAGTACAATCAAACCGTTTTCCTTTTTTACTTTTAACAAACCACTTTTTGAGTTGAACCGGATTGGGTTTTCGGTATAATTTAAATGGTTGAAGAGTACATGCGCTGTTGCCAATGTTGCATGTCCGCACAACGCGACTTCGGTCAGCGGTGTAAACCAGCGTATGTGAAATCCATTTTCAGTTGGAACAAAAAATGCTGTTTCGGAAAGGTTGTTTTCCAAGGCAATTTTTTGCATCAATTCATCGGGAAGCCAGTTTTCAAGCGGAATTACGGCAGCCGGATTTCCTTCAAAAACCTTGTCGGCAAAGGCATCAACCTGATAAATTTTCAGTTTCATAACATCTGTTTTACTTTAAAAAGGATTTACACTGTAAGGTTTCAACTGAATGTAATTACTGAAATTTTTTTTCGCAAAGGTTTATGGTTCTCAGTATTTTTCAAAAAAAAGTCGGGGTGAGAAGACTCGAACTTCCGACCTCCACGTCCCGAACGTGGCGCGCTAGCCAACTGTGCTACACCCCGAATTTTTTACGGTGCGACAAAAATAAGATTTTTAGTTAAACTATTTTATTTCGCGATTAAAAAATCCGGTTACTTGTCTTTCTTTTTAAAAATGTCTTTGATTCTTGTCCAAACCGGTTTTTTATCTTCTTTTTCCGACCGGGTTTGTTCGGGATTATTTTCTACTGGTTTTAAATCTTCTTTCTTCTCTTTTCTTCTGAAAATATCGGCAAGCTCCCATTCTCTTTTTTCTATTTCGATAATTTCCTTGTATTGCGGATTATTCAGCATGGCAAGTAATTCTGGTTCAGGTTGGTTAAAAGTACTGTATTTAAGGTTACTGAATTTCGGGTTATTGTATGTTTTACTAAAAAATCCGCCAACAATGGGCAATGCCATAAAAGCGCCCTGGCCGTAAGTAATCGTGCGGAAATGCACCCGTGGGTCATCGGCGCCAACCCAGCACCCGGCGACTAAATTTGGGGTGAGGCCAATAAACCAGCCGTCGGAGTTTTCCTGAGTGGTACCCGTTTTTCCTGCAAAATCGCTTTCAATGCCAAAGCGGGTGCGGATACCTTTGCCTGTACCTTCAGAAATTACGGCCTGCATCATATTTACAACTGCCCTGCAGTTTTCTGCCGAAACCACCGGTTCATTATCCGGGGTGTAACTGAATTTCTCCAAAACCTTTCCGTTGCTGTCGGCAATTTCTGTCAAATACCAGGTTTCAACGGGTTTTCCATCATTTACAATTGTAGCATAAGCTTCAACCATTTCTTTTAACGAAACCGAGGCAACCCCCAGTGCCAATGAGGGATACTCCTCTAAATCGGCCGAAATTCCCAGTTTCTCAACAATGTCAATGGTATTCGGAATGCCTGCATCGAGCAAAACTTCAACCGATACCGTGTTCAGTGACTGAGCCAGCGCGCCTTTCATCGAATAATAACCCCCATAATCGCCATGCGAGTTTTGCGGCGACCAGTTTTGATAATCGGTGTAAACCTTTTGCT
>JBBIVS010000537.1:0-2827 GCA_037439605.1 Draconibacterium sp.
TGTTGTTGGTGGTCATGTTACTACCTGGCTCAACGGCCAGCAAATGGTTGACATCAACGACGAAAAAATTGCAGCCGGCAAAGGAGCCATTGCGCTGCAAATTCACGATGGCGGTGGCATAAAAGTAAAGTGGAGGAATTTGAAGGTGACTGAACTTTAAAGCCTCTTCCCAACCCTCTCCCAAGGAGAGGGAGAGCTTGTTCCGAAAAATCAGCGATTTTTCAAAAGGTTTTCATTTTAGTTCATACTATGTAAATTTCAAATTTAGAATTAGTTAATCAGGATTTTATTGAAATTAAATATGACTATTTTTTTTCATTTTTAATTAATAAGGTAATAAGGTAGATTTTCTCGTGTTACATTTTTTACTAAGGGTTGATGAAAAAATAAGGTTTTTTTTAAAACATAAAAACCTTATTATCAATATTCTAACCTTAGTAGAAAAATAATGAATGTGATTTTAAACCTTATTGCTTTTTTCTTGCTCCCTCTACTTTATAGAGGGTTGGGGAAAGGCTTATTTCTTAGGAGAGGCTGTTTGAGGGGAGGCTTGCATTGCCTTTTCAATTTTATAATAGTGATAATACTCAATAATCGTTGCCCGCACCTCATATTCCTACGATAAATAAGGCAAAACATCCTGCGAGTTAAACCAAATCATAAACGAATCGGCTTCCATTTCGTTCATTCCGGTCAGCATCATCACTTTATCCTTATTATAGTTTTGCGAATGCATTTCCCAGTTTTTCATTATCACCATTTCTTTTCTTACCTCGCGCTTGCGTTTCTCCTTTTTACTTAAATAATACTGCCAGTATGAAATTGGATTAAAAAACGCTGCCAGGATTGGAGGCGCTTCATTAAATGCATCGCCGCGAAGTTCAACAGGAATATTGCTGGTTTTGCCGGTTTCGAAACCAAGGTCAACCTTTGGTTTTTCGCCTTCCACACGCACTTCGCGAAGGGCATAATTTACAGGTTCAATATAAAAACTAAGTGTGCCGTAACCGGTGTAATTCGCCGGAATTCTGATGATTGCGCGGTTATATCCGATGGAAGTCACTACAAGCGTGTCGATATTCAGCATTTCGAGGTGAAAATAGCCGTCATTACCGGTTATCGTACCACTGTGGGTGCGCGGGTTAATAATATTGGCGTACGGCACCGGCTGACTGTCACCTGAACTGAGAAGCTTTGCCTGCAGGTTTATCAGCAAAGGGTCAATCTCGTCATCGTCCTGTGCCGCACCTGCAAAAGGCGTAAGTAAAAGAAAGAAAAATCCAATAACAACGATTCTCATCCATTCATTTTTAGAATTTTTCAAAAATATGGAAAAGTTTGATTTTGAAGTTTGAATAACATAAATTAACAAGGATTTTAGCATGTTTTAAGTAATTAATGAATTGAATTCGCTATTTAAAATCCGATTTTTATTTTTGAATTAACTGGCGTCATTACCCCAATTTTTGAATCGTAGATGGAATTGATTTGGAAATCGATATTGGATTTTTTAAATCCGGCTTTCATTCCTGCCCCAATCTCAGTCTGAATAAACAAAGGGTTTTTGTATATGAGAGGATCAAAATAATCATCGGGCTTGTTAATTGGCTTTGTGACGTATTGTCCGTAAAAATATGCGCTCAGCCAATCGTTGAAGGTATATTCCAGCGCTGCCCGAAAACTGATTTGATAGTTGGGAATGAATGGGTCAAAAACTGTATTCTGCATTGCCAGTCCTGCGCCGAAATCTAAAGTTGTTTTTTTACCTGCATTCCAACGTAACTGGTTGGTGTAATGTGCAATCGAACCAAGTCCCGGCATTACTGACTCGAATTTGTTTAGTGAAAATGAAAAATTGACTATCGGAGCATTTTTATTGAAGAAAGATGCAGGATTGTAGAATTCGAAAGCCGGAAAAGGCGCATTAAAATAAGACGATTCAGCAAAATACCCGGGCTGAAAATTCAATGAATTGTCAAACAGATTGTATTTTTTTAACCTCAACGGTTCTTGTTCTTTGGTAATGTTTTGATTTTTTGTCTGGGCAAAAAGCAGATGGCAAAAAAGCATGTGGATAATTAAAATTGCTGCCTTTATTTTTATGGTTTGATTTAACGACATTTTACGATTGGATTTTAAGGTCTGATAACAGGCAAAACATTCTGCTTTAACTGAATACCTCAAATGTAGGTGAATTTATTTTTCATAAATCCGGGTTAAACTTATTTAACATAGCTTTTAACCTATTTTAATAGAATGATGGATAATAGATTCCAGCGGCATCGCATGTGCATAGAAAAATGTTGGGAGTTGCTTTTCGACAGCGGTCGGAACATAAAGATATTGCAGAATACTTTTGAAATTCAGGCAGTTAAATACAATTATTCTGGTTTTTACCAAATTTCCTTTTACAAATCTGGCGAAATTCCGATTTTAAAAGACCTGAAAAAAGAATGGAAAACCAGAAAATGACCATGTTGAAAATGGATGCAAACAGAGCAGCCTTTTGTTCATCAGTTGATTCCAAGGCATATTTTGACCAACTTATAAAAACAAAGCCAGCCCCTCGCGGAACCGGCCTTTCAATTCTTACAGATTACTTCCTATTTTTTCTCTTTTAAAATATCCCTGATTTCGGCAAGCAAAACCTCTTCTTTTGTTGGGGCAGGCGGTGGTGCAGGTGCAGCCGGCGCTTCCTCTTTCTTCTTGTTCAGTTTATTTAGCAACTTTACAAACATAAAAATTGAAAATGCCACAATTAAGAAATCGAAAGTTGTTTGAAGAAAATTGCCATAATTAAGAGTTACAGCAGCTTTCTCAACTCCAT
>JBBIVS010000538.1:0-2825 GCA_037439605.1 Draconibacterium sp.
CGAAATTTCCCCTCCTTTTCTTTAGAGGAGGGATGGCCTGAATAAAATATACATTCATGCAAAATCATTTTTTCAGGCCGGGTTGCAAATCCTGACCGTGGTGTCAGCGGGTGGTTAAAGTCCTGCATCAAACTCATTCCAAACAACAAATCATGAGGACTAAACCGGGTTAAAATCCTGACCGTAGCGCAAGGGGGTGGTTAAAATACTCAAAAAAAAGATTAAAACCTTGATTTACAACTGAATTTTCCGTAAATTGATTCACCTTTTTACCGCAGAATTCTTTCTCATATTCAATCGTATTCATCCTAAAAATATAATGCTATGAAACGAAATTATTTACCTTTTACTTTTGCTTTTTTGTTGATTTGCTTCTGTGTATTTTATTCGGTTGCACAACCAACAATTGGAGGCTACAATGTGTATTACGGCCATCTGCACAACCACACCGGGGTTTCTGATGGTACCGGAACACCTGATCAGGCCTATCTTTATGCCAGAGATAATGCGCATCTCGATTTTTTCAGCCTTTCGGAACATTCAGAAATGATGACCAGTACGGAATGGACAACCGTAAAAAATGCTGCCAATAAATACAACGCGGATGGTGTTTTTACCACCTTTTATGGATTTGAATGGTCATCTGTGACTTACGGCCATGTGTCTGTAATAAACACCAGTGATTATTGTTCCTATTTATCTTCTTCCACTGACAATTTCACTGAATTGCTATCGTGGGTAAATGCACGAAACGGAATTGCATTTTTCAACCATCCCGGCTGGGCCTGGTGGGCATTTCAGGAATTTAACCATTTAACCAACGCTCCTTCCAATAAATTTGTTGGGATGGAATTGTGGAACGATGTGGATGGATTCAGCAAATACTATTACAACGATGGCTTTTACAGCAACGATGGAGGGAAAAACTATTTCGACGAAGCTTTGGCCCGCGGCTGGAAAATTGGCGCTGCCGGCAGCGACGACAACCACGAATCGACCTGGGGAACAAGAACTCCGTGGCGGGTAGGTGTGCTGGCCAATGCACTAACCCGCACCGACATTTTGAATGCCTTAATTGCGCGCAGATTTTTTTCAACACTCGATAAAAACCTTTCGCTTTCACTTAAAGTTAATGGGGCCGAAATGGGATCAACTGTATTAGGTGGAAATCTCACCATTGAAATTAATGCCAAAGATGAAGACAACGAATCTTTCACAAAAGTGATTCTGATGAAAAACGGAGCCGTTGCAGAAACCATTAATCTGAATCCGTGGGCGAACAATATTACCATTATCCGATCACTGACCGGTGTTGACAAAGATTATTTTTACGTAAAAGTAACCCAGGCTGATGGAGGTGAAGCTATTTCGTCGCCTGTATTTATTGAAGGAACAGGGAATATTGCACCGGTTGTTTCAATCACAAGTCCTGCAAATAACTCTTCATTTGATTTGGGTATTCCTGTTACCATTTCTGCTACAGCTACCGACGATGGAACAATTTCAAAAGTTGAGTTCATGCTCGACGGAAGTATTCTTGGTGCCACTCAGACCGCACCTTATGAATATTCATGGACTCCCACTGCAGAAGGAACCTATTCATTAATGGTAAAAGCTTATGATAATCTGGGCGCTTCAACCGTTTCTCCCGAGGTTTTAGTTACTGTTAATAAGGTTGTGGAACCTCCCGTTTCTGGCATGGCTGAATCAAGAATATCTTTGGGAAGCGATGATGCTGAGCAATATGCAAAGGGAACTGTGGTTTTGAGCGATCCTGAACTGAATATTGTCTATGAATCGAAAACCACAGGCAACCAGATTATCGGGATACGGTTTACGGGTTTGACAATACCGCAGGGAGCAACCATCACGAAAGCGTATATTGAGTTTGTGGCCGACAAAGCTTCCTCGGGTACTGTTTCGCTTGTTATAAAAGGCGAAGCTAAAGACAATTCAACAACTTTTACAACAGCATCCAAGAACATTTCTTCGAGGGTAAAAACAACGGCAAGTGTTGCCTGGTCACCCGAAACATGGACGGATGCAGGAGTTGTTTATCAAACCTGTGAACTAAAAACTATCGTTCAGGAAATCGTAAACCGCAGCGGATGGGTTTCAGGAAACAGCATGGCATTTATCATTACCGGAACAGGGACACGAACTGCAGAATCCTATGAAGGATCAAAAACTGCTGCTCCACTATTGCATGTTGAATATACTACCACCAAAAGTGGTACAATTCAGGAAACAAATGCTCTGCAAAGCATTGCCAAAGATATTTCAGAAAAAGGAATTCTGGTTTATCCAAACCCGGTTCACAATGTTTTAACTATCAGGTTTGACGGAAATACAGAAGTGGAAAGAATTCTGGTTTATTCAATTACCGGCAGTCTGGTTAAAGAAATAAATGTGAACAAAGTTATGACTGAAGCAGAGGTTGATTGCAGTAATTTTGTACCGGGAACCTACGTGCTCAAACTCAGCAGCAGTAAAGGCAGTTACTCAATGCCGTTTATAAAACAGTAGTTTTCTGATTTATAAAACTTCAAAAAATTCCAACCTAAATCCTTTAATTTTATTTGGGGTCTGGCTAAAAACCGGCCCCTAATTTATATTTTTATATTTCAGTCTTTATGATTGGAGAAATTCGTGCTGACAAGAAAATTTGAAATTCAAATAAACTTTGAACTTCGAAAATTTCCCCTCCTTTTTCTTCCAAGGAGGGGTGGTCTGAACCACAGACATTTTGTTGAACTAAAATCATTTTTTCAGGCCGGGTTGCAAATCCTGACCGTGGTGTTAGCGGGTGGTTAAATTATCAATTT
>JBBIVS010000539.1:0-2824 GCA_037439605.1 Draconibacterium sp.
CGACCTTTGTTCGAAGAGACTGTATTTGAAGCCCGGAAAGCTGGATTAGCAGGAGCAACAGTTACCAAAGGGGTTATGTCGTTCGGGGCCAGCCATTCAGTTTACACCCAAAAAATAGTTGCTCTTTCTGGAGATTTACCTGGTATTGTTGAAATTATAGGTTAATCCTATATGAAATAATGATAACCTTTTATCAAACCTACCTCAGTAAGAGAACAATTTATTATCTTTGAACCGCTTTGGCGAATCGGTATTAAAACACTGATTTACTGATTAAAACAATATTAGTTAAACAATAAAAACTACTCACAATGTTTATTAGCGAAGTAAAAGCAAGAGAGATTTTAGATTCCCGCGGCAATCCGACAATCGAAGTTGAAGTTGTACTTGAAAGTGGCGCTTTTGGCCGTGCTGCTGTACCTTCAGGCGCTTCAACCGGTGAAAACGAAGCGCTCGAATTGCGCGATGGCGACAAAGGACGTTACCTTGGTAAAGGAGTTTTAAAAGCCGTTGACAATGTAAATGAAGTTATTGCCAAAGAAATTATTGGCATGGATGCAACCGACCAGGTGGCGATTGACAGTAAGCTGCTTGAAATGGACGGCACCAAAACCAAATCGAAACTGGGTGCAAATGCCATGCTGGGGGTGTCGCTGGCTGTTGCAAAAGCTGCTGCGGATTATTCAGAATTGCCTTTATACCGCTATATCGGTGGTGCAAATGCAAAAACATTACCGGTGCCTATGATGAACATCATTAACGGTGGTTCGCACTCTGACGCGCCAATTGCTTTCCAGGAGTTTATGATTCGCCCAATAGGCGCTGCTTCGTTCCGCGAAGGATTGCGCATGGGCGCCGAAGTTTTCCATTCGCTTAAAAAAGTGTTGCACGACCGTGGATTGAGCACAGCAGTGGGCGACGAAGGTGGATTTGCCCCTACTCTCGACGGTACAGAAGATGCGCTAAACAGCATTATCGAAGCAATTAAAAAAGCAGGATATAAACCGGGCCGTGCCGAAGATGGCGGAGATATTTCTATCGCCCTTGATTGCGCTGCTTCTGAATTTTATAAAGAGGGAATTTACAATTACGCCAAATTTGAAGGAGAAAACGGAGCAAAACGTTCATCGGCCGAGCAGGTTGATTTTCTTGCCAGCCTGGTTGAGAAGTTCCCCATCGATTCAATCGAAGACGGAATGCACGAAGGCGACTGGGATGGCTGGGTAGCCCTGACAAAGAAACTTGGCGATAAATGCCAGTTGGTTGGCGACGATTTGTTTGTAACAAACGTTGAGTACCTGAAAAAAGGGATCGAATTGGGCGCTGCCAACTCCATTCTTGTAAAAGTAAATCAAATTGGCACGTTAACTGAAACACTTGATGCCATTGAAATGGCGCACCGTGCTGGTTACACATCGGTAACTTCGCACCGTTCGGGCGAAACCGAAGATTCGACCATTGCTGACATTGCAGTTGCTACCAATGCAGGGCAAATTAAAACCGGTTCACTGAGCCGTTCCGACAGGATGGCGAAATACAACCAGTTGCTTCGTATCGAAGAAGAATTAGGCGCCGGCGCAATTTACGGGTATAAAAAGATATACAGGAAATAATTTTCTGTTTGTTTAAAAAAAGCAAAAGAGGCTACCTCATGGTTGAGACAGCCTCTTTTTATTTTAGACTTTCTGATGAGCAGGCTAAAAGTATTTTTAACCTAATTCCCCTTCAATGCTTCGACAAAAGTGTAGAATGACTTTTTTGTAATGCTCCAGTCGGGGGGTTCAATTTCGCCCCAGGCTTTTGGTGTGTCTGTCATATTAAAATAGTTTATCCCTTTAATATGAGGATTTTCGCGTATGACCTTTGCTGCTTTTACCAGCCATTTTGTTTGATAATTTTCAGGGCCTTTAACGCCAAACTCGGTAATGAAAATGGGTTTGTCAACAAATCTCATCCGCCAAATTTTGCGGTTGAAAATGGTTGCAAACGATTCCTGTTTTTCCGGATCGGTGATATTTTTATCGGGCAAGCCATAAATAGCAATACTAATATAATCCACAACATCATTTCCGGGCCACCATTCCAGGGAGCCCCGATCGCCGGCAGGGCCCCAAACCCGTTTAATATTTGATGGAAGTGGTTCGATGAATTTCATAAAATATCGAAATGATTTTATGTAGGTAACCGGATCCTGGCTTTGCCATGGATAACGCGTAATCGGGATTTCCATTTCATGGGCAAAACGAAGATATACCATTTGTTTTGTAGATGATACAATGTTGTATAACTGGTTAATTTGCTCATTATACATTCCTTCGGTTATATTTTGAAGCACCCGGCGGTCTGAACTATCAATCGTATGGTGGAAAGGTTCAACTGTCACAATGACTTTGTGGTTACGCTTAACTACTTCCATAAAACTATTTTGAAACGTACCATCCATGATGTTATCAAAATCGCAAAAAAGATGTTCAACGGTAATTGGATCCTCATTTAGCAATAAAGCCTGTGGATCATATACACCTAACTCAAATTTATCCTCATTTTCACTGGATTGCCCTGTCGGACGCTGAAAATTTTCAACAGAATAAATAATATCCCTTTCAATGCTCATCTTTTCTAATAAAGAGGAAACCATTAAACTATTTACCGAATCGGTATCAATTTGAGTTGAACCAAGCACAAAAATTGGTTTATCAAGAAATCTTAGCCGGTGCAAACGCCTAAGTAAATCGTACGATACCGGATAATCTTTCGGATAAACATCCAATATCTGTTCGGAATTGCTTTTTAATGTTAAAGTCACTGCATCGACAAATTCATC
>JBBIVS010000540.1:0-2822 GCA_037439605.1 Draconibacterium sp.
GTGAGGAATCTTTTTTGTATTAAAACTGACATCGTCAAAATTAACACTGTCAGCATTTTGCTTTCAATTTATTCCCCACTTTTCCCGTCCGTTGCAGGTTCTTTTTTTCCGTAACATCCATGGTACCACATCCCGTGATCATATTGCATTTTCATGAAGGACTCTTTTTTCTCATCCGCCGACATGTTTTTGATTTTATTCCTGACATCGCAGCTCATGTACGGACTGTGCCCGCCCCATTTGCCTGAATGTCCAAATCCAAAAAACAACCTCGCCAGAGCTATTAGTCCGGCGGCCTGCCAGAAATTAATCATTGTAAGCCTAAAAATATCAGGTAAAAGCGCATTCCACAATGCCATTGTGATGTAAGCAAACAAGGCAATTGCATCTAAAATCAGAGGGATAAACAGGAACTTTTTTCTGTGATAATAAATTGTGTTCATGACATAAAATTTTAAAAATTAATTAATTCATCGTATAAAACTGTGAGGCGTTCGCGGAGATACAGAACTGCATAACTTTTCCTGGAAATCAGTGTATTAACCGGTACACCGTTTATTTGTGCAATTTCCTTAAAAGGCAGTCCCTCAAATTCAGTCAGTTCAAAGACTTCCCGTTGTTCAGTCGGCAAATCGGCAATCCGGTTTCGGGCAACCGTAAAAAGCCACGCTGCCAATTCGTCGATGGGTATCATCAACAGATCCGCTTCAGGGAGCTGGTAAAACAATTCCTGAAGGATATCTTCGGCATCTTCGAGCCGTTTTACCCGCTTGCGAATAAACCCGGCAAGTCGGCTGCCGTATGAACTTACTATCCCGGATGTATTTGCCCGTTGTACCACTTGTATCTCCATTGTTTTTGTTTTCATCAGCCTCTAATCGGGTTGACGAATAAGTGAAAAGAATATTTTAAAGGTAGCGGATTATTTTGTACAAAATATTTTGGGGTGAAGCGATTTCCGAAATTCATTAAACTAAAAAAAGCGCTTCGGAAACTACAAATGATGGCTTTTTTACCAGAGACTAAACAGATTTTACGGCAAAATCAGCTTCCTTCCATTCGAAATATAAAATCAGAAGCAAAACAAAATTAGCCGGAACAGCCAGCCAAAGACCAATATATTGTATCGGCAGCAAAGGAATTAAAAACATGATGTTTTGTACAATCTGCAAAATTCCGGCAACAATAAACCCTACTTTACCGGGGATTCCTGCTTTTAATAATCCCAGACCGAATAAAACTCCTCCAAAACCTATTAACAACACCACACCCCTGATAATATAACCAAAAACCTGGTTCCCGGAAACCCTTGCCAGCATATCGACAATTACGAAAAGCGCAATCAGAATGATGATTGAAATTGAAGTAAACAGCAGAAGATAGTTTTTGTATTTCCAGCCGGTTATAATAAAACCCAAAAAGAACAATCCACCCGAAATGACGTGAATCATTGATAAAAGAAAAAGTACCGGTCCGCCTGAAATTGATGTAAAATTCGGAACCACAACCGAATACAGAATAAAATTGAAAAAGTAAAATATTCCCGCGATGAGTGAAACCAGCAATGTTCTTTTTAGCTGCACACTATTGATGTTAGAGGTATTTTGAGTTGAAATTAACTCATCGTTTTCCAATGCTGCAGCCAGAATTTTTACCGTTGACATTCGGGGTTCAACTTCACCTGCCTCAATCCGCTGGATAGTGCGGATATCGACACTGCATAAATCTGACAGTTCTTTCTGTGTAATTCCTTTCTGATTGCGGATTTCATTCAGCTTCTTTCCAAGTTCCGGTTGTTTCATTTTTTGGTTTTTTATTCAAAAATAAAACGAATACATATCGGCATCAAACAATTACTGATTATTATTTACGGCATTTGTACGGCATTCGAATTTTTAAACAGATGTCTGTTTTAACCACTCCCTCATTTATGAAGTCGCACAATCACTAATTCACTAATTTACCAATTCACTCAGTCACCCATTCTCGCACCCGATAGCAATCGGATCACGCATTTCCTCACTCCATCCTCACAATTCTTGGATGAAAAACACCCAGCACTTCCACCAAATCATTCTGGTGTTTCATTACTTCGCGGATATCTTTGTAGGCGAGTGGCGATTCATCGGTGCCGCCGCCAATCAGTTCAACACCCTGTTCGTGCAGATATTTTTTCATCTGGCTTTCGGTAAAAGTCTGTTTGGCCTGGTTTCGCGACATCAAGCGTCCGGCGCCATGTGCAGCCGACTGCATCGATTCTTCGTTTCCTTTGCCGGCAACAATAAATGCCGGCGACGCCATTGTTCCGGGAATAATTCCGATATCGCCAATTCCAGCCGGGGTTGCGCCTTTTCTATGGATAATGATTTCTTTGCCATCTGCCAGTTTTTCTTTCCATGCAAAGTTGTGGTGGTTTTCGATAATGGCAATCGGTTTTTCACCAAAAGCTTTTGCCAGCCGCTGGTGAATAATCCGGTGATTGGCATGCGAATAATCGCCTGCCAGTTGCATGGCTGCCCAGTACTGCTGCCCTTCTTCCGAATCGAGATCAAGCCAGGCCAGCCGCGCTGATTCGCCCGACAATTCAAGTTTTTCCTTTGCAATTTGGGTGTAATGTTTGCAAACTTCGGAGCCAAAATTACGCGAACCGGAGTGACTCAAAACAGCAAAATATTGTCCGGGCTGAACATTTATTCGTTCTGAGATTTCTGAGATTTCAACAAAACCAACATCTACAAAATGGTTGCCATGGCCCGAAGTCCCCAACTGTTCGGCAAACATTTTATGCAGGGTTTTGAGAAATTTGATTTCACGGAACTCCT
>JBBIVS010000541.1:0-2814 GCA_037439605.1 Draconibacterium sp.
AAGCGAAAGGCCTTTGGCAAAGCTCAGATGCGAACGGCGTGTGGGAAATGTTTTTTGTGTAATCTTTTCAAAATCGGATAATGTGTAAGTTGGGAGATCGATTTTATTTTCGATTTTTAAAATGATTTTTCTTAAATCATCCTGCTCTTTTTTATAACCGTTTGTGTAATTCAGCCAGGCGTTATCGCGGGCTTCCTTTGCCAGTTTTTCGGCCTTTTTTTCAATTTTGGAAAGTGTTTCCGAATCCACTTTTACTTCTTCCTGCAACCACTTTTTAAATTGTTTTATGGCATCGTACTCTTTTTCCCATTCCAGTCTTTCGTGTGTTTTGTAACGTTCGTGCGAGCCCGAAGTTGAATGGCCCAGCGGCTGGGTAAGTTCGGTAATGTGAAAAACCGCCGGAATATGTGTTTCCCGGCATTTGGCAACTCCTTCTGCAAAAGTCTTGACAAGCGCCGGGTAATCCCAGCCTTTGCAGGTGTATATATCAATCCCGTTTGTATTTTCTTCTTTCTGAAATCCTTTCAGTGCTTCCGATATGCTCGATTTTGTGGTTTGAAGTTCAACCGGTACGCTGATTCCAAAACCATCGTCGTAAACGGCAACTACCATTGGAACCTGCATAACACCATCCGCATTAATTGTTTCCCAAAATATGCCTTCCGATGTGCTGGCGTCGCCAATCATTCCAAATGCAACCTCACTCCCGGAAACATTGTTTTTAAGGTGTTTCTTAAGCGAAGGATTTTCCCTCACCATTTTCGAGGCCTGCGCCAAACCGATTAAACGTGGCATTTGTCCGGCAGTTGAAGAGATATCGGAAGCCGAATTGTATTGTTCGAGGAGGTTTTTTATTTCCCCGTTTTCATCAATATTGCGGGTACTGAAGTGGTTGTTAAAGTTTCTTCCAACCGTTGAAGGGTTGAATTCAATATCAGTGTCGCCATAAATCATGGCAAAAAATTCTTCGGGCTGAAGGAGGCCGAGATACAGCATGAAAGTCTGGTCGCGGTAGTAACCCGAGCGCCAGTCGCCTTTTTTGAAGGTTTTTGCATAAGCAATCTGGGCCACTTCCTTTCCATCGCCAAAAATGCCAAAATGGGCGCGGCCGTTGTGCACCTCGCGGCGGCCTAAAATGCTTAACTGGCGGCTTAAATAAGCGATATAATAGTCGTTGATGGCTTCTTTTGTCAAATCAGTGGTTGTTGATTTAATTAATGCTTTATCCTCTAAAAACATGTTTTTTTGTTGTCATTGAACCGCTAAAATAACGTTTTTAACCGGGTTTTGTTTAATGTTGGGTTTCTGTCGGGTGTCGCAGTTTTTAACCGCGATTAAGGAAAACGGCGGTTACAAATCGCCGCACCACTTTTAATGCAACCTGTAACGAAGGGTTGTCGCGCCCAAATGACCGACGGGCAGGTTTTCTACCCGCGATTAAAAAGAAACCTTCGAAGCCAAAGAATCGCGGATACAATCCGCGACACCCATGCAGCGAAGGGGTGCAGCGGTTTTTAACCGCTGAAAATGAATCGCGGTTAAAAACCCTGTCTGCTGACAAGGCAGGCACGGCACCCAAAAATATCTCCCAAAATTCTGCTATTTTTATGCCTGCTTAATCAAAACAAGTATGAAAACTGTAAAACTTTTGTTTACTGCCATTATTGTCTGCGCTTTTGCTTCTATATCGTATGCAAGAGAAATTTACCTTTCACCCAACGGAAACGACTCAGGAAACGGAACCCGGATTCAACCATTGAAATCACTGGAAAAGGCTATTGAATTAATTCGTCAATCACATGAAAAACAAATTACCGTTTTTCTTGGAGGTGGCATTTATCCACTTGAAAAACCATTGGTTTTTACAAATCCTGAAAACGGTTTGTTGCCCGAGGTGATCTTTAAAGCCATAAAAAAGGAAATGCCTGCAATTTCGGGCGGGGTTCAGGTAAAAAACTGGATAAAAAACAGTGATGGTTTTTGGGAGGCTGAACTACCAAAGGGTATTAAAAAAACCGGTAATCCGCGGGAGTTGTTTGTCGGTGGAAAAAGGGCCGTCCGCGCGCGCCACCCGAACGAAGGTTATTTACGGGTCAAAAAAGTTGGCGCCGACCGTCGCACCAATTTCTTTTTTGAAAAAGGCGATTTTCCGGTTCCTGAAAATGTAAAAAACGTTGAACTCGTTTTGCTGCACGACTGGTCCATTTCGAGAATTGGTGTGAAGGAAATCAATGTGAATGAAAACAAGCTCACAGCCGTTGATTCCATTGGAGCCCGGAATCCTGAATTTTTCAATCTCGATTACTGGGAACCCAATCCGCGCTATTTTCTCGAAAATGCGCCGGAGTTTGTGGATGCTGATTTTGAATGGGCATTACAGCCTGAAGAGAGAAAAATAATCCTGAAATTGCCGGAAAACGTCGCCCCTGAGAATCTGCAGATTTTCATTCCGGTTTCAGAAGGTTTGATTTCGATTACAGGAAACGAAAAGCAGCCAATAAAAAATATTCATTTTGAAGGGATTACTTTTCAGTACAGTAAATGGGAAATTCCGGAAAAGGGTTACTGTGGTGTTCAGGCCTGCCATTTCGATCCGCGTCCTTCAAACAAGGGTTGGGCAGTGGTTCCGGCAGCTATAAATTCTGCATGGGGAGAAAATATAACATTTAAAAACTGCGTTTTCAAAAACTTTGGCGGTTCGGGAGTTTGGTTTGGCACAGGTTCAAAAAACTGCAGGATTAGCAGTTGTGAACTGGATGACATTTCGGGAAACGGAATAATGATTGGGGAAGGGCAGGACAGGATTGTGAACGG
>JBBIVS010000542.1:0-2805 GCA_037439605.1 Draconibacterium sp.
TTTGCCAAAGCCGGTCCTGAGCCATCAAAAATCCAACCGCCCGGTACAGATCAGTTTCATTGTGAGCATAAACGTGCGGAATTCCGAGTGAATCGCGCAATACGGTTACTTCCCTGGTTAATCCCTTTATTTGCACATCTTTATTGTAATCAGGAATAGCCCCTTTTCTGATGTTGACCAAAAGAAAATAACCTGCAAGAAACACCAGAAACAACAGTGTAAATACCCCTGCTAAAATTCGTATTAAGGTCTTCATAATTTTATAATTGCAAGAATTTTTAAAAAGAAGTTGAAAATTACAGAATCATATTCAATATTTGATATATTTATTCCGTAAAAAAATTAAACTTAAAACAATGAAAAAACTGATTATTCTTTTATTTCTCGGAATTTATTCGCTTGCAGGAATTGCACAGGAAGCAGACAAAATTCTCGGAATCTGGTGGAACGACGAGAAAACCACAAAAATCAAGGTTGAGAAAAAAGACGGAAAGTACATAGGTACTATTGTTTATATGATTCCGGAAAAATATGTAAACGGTAAACCGCCGGTTGATGATAAAAATCCGGACATAAAATTACAAAGCCGTCCCGTTATTGGATTGCAGATTTTATCGGGATTTGTTTTTGATGCAAAAGACAAGGAATGGGAAAAAGGTACAATTTACGACCCAAAATCGGGAAAAACTTATGACTGTTATGCATGGCTGGAAAGTAACGATTTGCTCAAACTTAAAGGCTTTGTGATGGGAATGCGTTTCGTAGGTAAAAGCTCGGAGTGGTACCGGACAACGTTATAATTGCCGGGCAAGCCAAAATGAGAAATACAAATCGGAAACTCTGATTCCTTGCTGTTGTTGGGTAAGAATTCCCTTTTTTAACAATATTTCGATAGAAGTTTTTACTGAACTTGATGATTTCAACTTGTATTTTCCAATAAATTCGCTGGAATATGGTTTATCCACCGCTTTTTCCCTTGCAACGGCTTTTAAAATTTTGAACTGCAGGGAAGTAAACAACTCCCTATAATTATAATAATATACCAACTCATTTTCTTTTAAAACTTCATCCAGAATTTTATCGACAAGATTGTTGTCCAATACTTCGCCCTGTTGCGAATACAGTTTGTTGCAAATAAATTGCACATTGTATGTTATCCCATTATTTAAATCATAAATATATGCAGGTGTCGATTCATTTAGTTCCAATTGATTGGTTTGAAAATGATGGGTTATAAATTTTGTGTATTCCTCTTTTTCTATTTTTTCAAGCGGCATGATTTCGGCGCTTTGATAAAACGGCCTTGAATATTCATTAAACATTGAAATTAAAAGATGTTTTTGGCTTCCGCTGAAAATAAAACAAGATTTGGTGTCTTTTTGAATTTCAGAACGCAGCAAAGCTTCCACATTTTTCTCGGGGTAAGTTAGTATTTGCTGAAATTCGTCTAGAGCAATCACCACTTTTTTTTCAGATTCCCTGATATACTGAAACAGTAAACTGATTGATTTTTCGGTATCAGAAACAGTGTGGATGTTTAACTCCAAATTTGGCGCACCAGTTTCAGGATCGAAAGAAAAACTCGGGCGAAGTGCAGAAAACAAAACAGTGAGTTTACGGATTACTTTATCTGAAAATGGCTCTAATTTTTCTATTACTTTTTCTGATAATAGTTTATTAAAATCTTTTAATTGAAGCGTTGGGTACAAGTCGATATGAATAAAAACAACCCGATTTTGAACCTGATTGGCAACATGATTTAAAAGCACAGTTTTACCAATGCGCCTTTCTGATATCAAAGTAACATTGCGCGAGTTTTCAATGGCATTGATTAGTTTTTGTGTTTCCTTTTCCCTGTCACAAAAGTATTCCGGGCTTTTATACCCCGATATTAAAAATGGATTCATAATATTGCGTTTTTTACGTAACGCAATTTACGCAATAATTTAAAAATAATGCAACTTCAAAATATATTTTTATTTATCTGAATAACAGAGATTTATAAATTATGTTTTCCGCGTTACGTTTTTTCCGCAATTTTTCAGGCCGAAACCTGAGCCTTAAAACCGGCATTTTCAAGTTGATTTGCAATTAAATTTAAATCTTGGGCAGAAACTTTTTCAAGGGTGTCAATGGGTGTATCGCGCGCAATGGTGTAAATCATCACCTGCGATGGTTTTATGATTTTCAGCAATTCAATCCATGCCGAAATTTCCTTTTCTGTGGTATTGTCAACTGTTTTTCCTTTATAACTTCCCCAAACAAAAAGAGTTTGGATAATTACTTTTCCCTTAAAGGAAGTTAACTGCTCAACTGTTTTTTGCAAGCTGAAGTTTTTATTGGGGCAATCGAGAAGTTGAACTGTTTCTTCAAAGGCTGAATCGAGTTTTTGAATATTATCGTCCACTTTTAATAAAGCCTGAAAAACTGATTTTTTATGAATCATTGTTGCATTCGAAAGCACTGCAATTCTCGCATTTGGCGAAAGTTGGTCGCGTAATTCAATGGTGTCGTCAATTATTCCGGCAAATTCTGGGTGCAGCGTGGGTTCTCCATTTCCGGCAAAAGTGATTACATTGGGTACCCGATTTTCAGTAACCATTTCTTCCAGTTTTTCCTTTAGTTTTTGCTGAACTTCTGTACGTGAAGGCAAAACTGCCTTTTCTCTGTAACTTTTTGGATTCCGGCCACATTCGCAGTAAATACAATCGAATGAGCAAACTTTTACATTGGTTGGCAGCAAATTTACACCAAGCGAAACACCCAGCCGCCGGCTTTCTACAGGGCCAAAAATTATTTTATCGA
>JBBIVS010000543.1:0-2800 GCA_037439605.1 Draconibacterium sp.
AAAAACTGAGTACGGTTCCCGACCGTGGATTTGGAATTTCGGTTTTCAATCCGGCCACAACTGTTGAAAATGAAGAAAAATACAATTTGTTTCAACCCACCTGGCAAAACGAAAACAAGTCGGTTCTGAATGTTAAAGAGAATTACACCCTGGTTTCGCTCGCGTGCACAGGCCGGGTGCTTTGTTATAGTTTTATTCACAAAACCATAGGCGATATTTCGCAAATTGGCATTCTTGATGAATGGAAAAACTGGGGACTGGAAGCACACTTGCTGACTGAGCTTGCCAAACAAACCGCAAGCGAAAAATTCATTGTGTTAAATGTGGAGGGAAAAAATTACCTGGCCGAAATTCTCATGAAGCTGAGATTTTGTAACACGGTTAACCAGTGGGAAATGGTTTTGGAAATGGTATAAAAATGTAGGATTCAATAATGACACGCGTCAACGGTGTTCTGTTTGACAGTCAGATTAAGCGCAGTCGAAATGTGTTCAACCAAAAAATAAACCATCAAAATGAAGAAAAAATACCTGAAAGAAGTTCGGTTGAAATTACAATCCGAAACAAAAGGAACACCTGAAACATTGACCGAAACCGACATGAAACACCTGCCCGAACCTGTGAGAAAATACATCCGTTTAACTGGTTTTGTTGGGAAAGAAAAAATCCGGAACGTTTTTCTGAAAGCCAGTGGAAAAATCCGCTCATCCGAAAAATCGGGCTGGCTGAAATTTTCTTCGGAGCAATACAACTTTTTCGACTCACCCTTCAGGGCATTTAATATCAATGCGCAGAAAATGGGTGTTCCTGCCAACGGGCTTCACCTGTACAAAAACGAAACAGCCACGATGGTCATTAAAATACTGAACCTGTTTAAAGTTGTTGATGCCAGTGGCCCCGAAATGAACCAGGCTGAAACGGTTACCATTGTCAACGACATGTGTTTTATGGCGCCCGGAAGTCTCATCAACAGTAATATTCAATGGATTGATTTGGGTGACAACCAGGTGAAAGCCACATTTACAAATGGGAATATTACTGTAAATGCAATCCTGACTTTCGACGAAGAAGACAAACTTGTAAATTTTCTCAGTTACGACCGATTTGAAACCTCCGATGGAAAGATTTACAACAATTTCCCCTGGGAAACACCTGTGACAGCATACAAGAAATTTGGCGATTATTACCTCCCGTCGAAAGCGGATGTGATTTACAAACGTCCCGATGACGATTTCTGCTACCTCGAATTTAAGCTTGATGAGATAAAATACAACGTGAAAAAGCTGATAACTTAAATCTTTTTCTTACCGTCGTTTAATACTATTGTCAGCGGTATAAAGGAACAGAAGACCGGGATTACGAATATTTTACGACTATTTCAGACAACCAATTCCGCCATTCAAACCCGGATATTCGTCATTCAGCATCAAATATTTACAGGAATATTGTACATGTAATATTTTTGATTCAAATTCTGCCGAAAAGTCAAAAACAAAACAATGAATCAGATGAATGAACAATACCTGAAATTCGGACGTGTTGCGGTAATCACTAACATGTTCGGAATTGTGTTTTCCGGGCTCATATTCCCGGTGCTTTCAATGTTATTCACGCCACAGCCGCCCTGGCACGATGCAGCTTTGTTTGTGGAGTCATTTCACCCGCTGCAAACCGCTACCTTTTTTTGCGGTTACTTTCTGGTAATCGGGTCGCTGCTTACGTTTATTGTATTGTATAAAACTGCACCTGAAAGCCGGAAAATATGGGCGCTTTCGGGATTGGTGATTAACGTGGTTTTTACAGGGGTGGTTTTTCTTAACTACATCATTCAAACCACCTACATACCCTATCTCGCCAATAACAATCCGCCCGAAACGGCAACGGTTCTGCCGGTTTTTACGATGGCTAATCCCGGCTCGTTTGCCTGGGCGCTCGAAATGTACGGCTGGGGCGGAATCGGCCTTTCCTTCATTTTTATGGCGTTTATTTTCGAAAACATTAATACGGAACGAACACTGAAAATACTATTTCTTGTTAACGGAATTTGCAGCGTAGCCTCAGCATTGATGACTTCGTTCGATATGAACTGGCTTTTTTCCCCTGCTGGGTTAACGGCGCTGGTGGTATGGAACGGGTTGGTTTTTGTGATAGACATTTTACTGCTTAAACTTTTTCATCAACAATCCTAATAATATTTGATATGGCTACTGCACTAATAATAACTGGTTTAATGGCGGCGCTTCTGCTAATCTATATTTTTCTTATCAGGCCATGGCACCTGCACTGGGGCGCCAGCAAAGATGAAGTGAAAATGATTTTACCGGGTGATGAAATAGTTTCAAAACCCGATTTTAACGCCACAAGAGGAATTTCAATCAATGCAACTGCTGATACTATCTGGAAATGGATAATTCAAATCGGAAGCAAACGTGCCGGCTGGTACAGCATCGATTGGATGGACAATGCAGGTATTCCAAGTAGTTCTGAGATTATGCCCGAATTTCAACATATTGAAACCGGACAGTTTATTCCCTTTACACCCGACCAGAAAAACGGAATGTGGGTCAAGGAATTTAAATTTAACGAATACATTCTTTGGACCGACAAAAAAGGAAATGCCACCTGGCTTTGGTATCTATATACAAACAAAAAATCTGAAACACGGCTTTTGACCCGGTTAAGAACCAAATATACCTGGAACAGCATCTGGATTTTGTACTACCTGATTTACGACTTTGGCGATATTGTAATGATGAAAAAGTGTATGAAAGGAATTAAACAAAGGGCTGAAAATTGGGGT
>JBBIVS010000544.1:0-2799 GCA_037439605.1 Draconibacterium sp.
GGGGCAATTACAAGCGAATTTGATTTTCCGGTCTGGAAATAATCGTTTAAAGTTGATTCCTTGCCCAGCGAAATATCATCTTCGGGGCAATTGTCGGCGGTTACCAGGCGCCAACCTTCGTTTTTCCGGGTTGCCGAAAGCTGAACACAACCAATATCGATTATTTTGGTCATTCCTGGCGAAATCTGGTGTTTTTTTAAGATCAGGTCTAAATCCATGTTTAAAATAAATATGGGCTAAAATTACTAAACATTTGCAAAATGGATTGGCTTAAAAATAAAAATCCGGGAAATACCCGGATTTTTAAATGTTGAGGTAAAATACAACGTCAGAACCTGTTTTTTCCCCCGATATCGATATTCACTGCATTTGTAATTTTCGAAATATTAGCCGGGTCAATCATCCCGCTTATGCTGATTAAAGTGTTGCTGCTGCCGCCAACCACCAGCAGCAAATCAGATATTTTTCCGTTTCCGGCATCTTTGGCCAGAAACCTTACAACTTCATTTGGCTCAGTAACTTCCATCAGCACTTCGTAATTGTTGTTTTTAAAGAATCCTTCTTTTTCGAGTTCAGCATAAAAGTCAAGTGTTTTATTTATTTCGGGGTCTTCAACGGTGAGAACCCTGATTCCGCTCAAACCCGAAAGCATATCGGCAGTGGCTTTGTCTCCTGTTTCAAGCTGGCTGGCAAATCCAAGCAATTTTCCCGAGATATTTACCGTGGTAAATCCTTTCTGGTTGGCATATTTTTCAAAAAGCTTGTCAACCGGTGTTTTCTGTGCAAGCACTGCCAATGGCAGCAACACTGCAATTATTATAACTAATTTTTTCATGGTATTTGTTTTTTAATATTTATAAATTCAATTTTTAAAGTGTAATATTTTTTGCGCGCGTTTATATTGAATCAGTACTTTTCTTCTTTTCTTCTGTATTTTCCGAATTGATTTGAACCGGATTTTTCTCCATTTTTTCCAATGCATTGTAAAATTCGTTTACCGGTGCAGTGGCTTTTCTTATTGGCTGACTTGCCTTTTGCAGCTTGTAGAAACCTGATAATCCGGCCAATCCCTTATTGTATTTTCCCGAAACATACTGTAAGGTTTGCTGTGCATAAACGTAAGCTTCTTCAGGATCATCGAATGTATCCTTAAACGGCTGTTGCTGTTGCTGATAGAATAAAAATCCGCCCAGAATAATGATTACAGATGCAGCAATTCCAGTCACGGTTTTCCACAACCAGCGGTACCTTGTTTTTTCGCGGTTTTCGTTTTCAAGGATAAAATCCATGATTTCTTCTTCAATATTCTGAACGCCGGAAACATTTGCCAGTTCCGAAATTCCGTTAAAAAAAGGTGTGTATTCCTGAAATTCTTCAGCAACTTTCCCCGATTTGAAATAGTTTTCAAGCGCTCTTTCTTCCTCGATCGTGCTTTCGCCGTTAAAATAGGTTTGCAGTAATTTTGCTATTTTGTTTGTTTCCATCTTCGTTCAATTTTAAAAATTCATCTCTCACTTTTTTCCTTGCCCTCGACAGGTTAACCCTGATTGCATTTAACTGTAATTCTGTGGTATCCGCAATTTCATCGTACGAAAGTTGCTCGATATCCCTCAAATACATTATTGTTCTCTGCAAATCGGGCAGCCCGTTTATCAGTTTTTTAATCTGGTTTGCCGATTCAGTAAATTCAATCTGGCTATGAACATCGACCGTTAATTCCTTCATCCATCGAGCGGTTTCCGCGCTTACCGCGATGGTTTTGCTGGCTCTTATCACATCCAGACAACGGTTTCTCGTCATCCGCATGGCAAACGCCTCAATGTTTTCCACTTTTTCAAGTTCGTCCCTTTTTTGCCAGAGTTTCAGAAAAACATCCTGTACAACGTCTTTAGCTTCGTCCTCATCTTTTAATAGTTGAGTTGCAAATCGAAGCAGCTTTTTGCTTACCGGTAATATGTTTGTTTTAAAATCCCGGGCAATCATTATCTTAATTCCTGTTTTTCATTCTAAAAGTAAGACGGAGGGCTTAAAAATACATTACATGAACTTTTAATAATTTTTCCGAACAAGTAAAATTTGTTTTACCGAAAACAGAAAAGCCGCATTTGTTGCGGCTTTCATAAGTATTAAAATATTATTTGTTAAGTTACCGGTGTTTTTTGTGTCCTGTCGTCAATAACTACCAACCTGTATTTTACACCGTTCATTACAAGGCGATGTGTTGTAACGTGAAGATGTTTTGTGACAACCTCGTTGTGAATGATAAAATCCTGAATGATAGCCATATCCGATAAGTTTGAGCCCGAAAGTAAATCGCGTATCTGGCAATATTTGCAAAACCGTTCATCTTTGTAAACCAGTTTACCACGCCGGGTGCAGCCTAAAATTTCGCAGAATTCGTGTTCCAGAATATCACCTTTATCACTTTTGGTAAGGTTCTGAAACGATTTGTTAAAGTACTTTACCTTAAAGTCATGGTCAACGAGAATTATGGCCTGTGGGTGATGTTCAATCAACTGGTTCACCAGGTCGTTGGCTTCTTCTATTCTTACAAATTCGAGTCTCATAAGGTTGAAAATTATTGGTTTATCATTAATTCAATTTCTGCAAAACGATTTGTTAACTGCTCTTTATTTGACAAAATGAAATTAATAATTATTCGGAATACTTTTAATGGAATATGTTTTAGATTATAAAAAAAGTTTCAAAAGGCAAAAAATCATTTATCAAGCGTTCCAAAAACACGCTTAAGCAGTTCATTCACACGGGCAACCGGGTCTTTCCTTATCTTTTTTTCCT
>JBBIVS010000545.1:0-518 GCA_037439605.1 Draconibacterium sp.
AGTAAAGTCACCGGAGAATTTGCCTTCAACAAGGAAAATATTGTTTTTTCTTCTTCGGTAAGTTCAACCTGTTTTTTCTCTGGTTTCATCTGCGGGAAGAAAAGCACATCCTGAATCGACGGGCTGTTGGTCATAAACATGGTCAGCCGGTCGATTCCCATTCCCATTCCCGAAGTTGGCGGCATTCCGTGTTCCAGTGCCCGCAGAAAATCCTGGTCGATAAACATGGCTTCATCGTCGCCTTTTTCCGAAAGTTTCAACTGGTCTTCAAAACGTTCGCGCTGGTCAATCGGGTCGTTTAATTCGGAGTAGGCATTTGCAAGTTCTTTTCCGTTTACCATCAACTCGAAACGTTCAGTCAGTTCCGGATTGTCTCGGTGTTTTTTCGTAAGAGGGCTCATTTCAATCGGGTAGTCGATAATAAACGTGGGTTGAATGTAATGGTGTTCGCATTTTTCGCCAAAAATCTCGTCAATCAACTTTCCTTTTCCCATGCTCGGGGTGGTTTCCAGACCCAG
>JBBIVS010000545.1:539-2781 GCA_037439605.1 Draconibacterium sp.
TTTACCCGAAATATCGTAACCTGTGTGTGTTTTTATAGCTTCTGTCATGGTAACGCGCGGGTATGGCGTTTTAAAATCGATGATGTTTTCGCCAACCTGCACTTTTGTTGTTCCGTGCAGTGCAAGAGCAACCCTTTCACAAATTTCCTCGGTAAATCCCATCATCCATTTGTAATCTTTGTAAGCCACATAAATTTCCATCACTGTAAACTCGGGATTGTGTGTGCGGTCCATTCCTTCGTTGCGGAAATCTTTCCCGAATTCATAAACACCTTCAAAACCGCCAACAATCAGCCGTTTTAAATAAAGTTCGTTGGCAATTCGCAGGTAAAGCGGAATATTCAGCGAGTTGTGATGTGTAATAAACGGACGGGCAGTTGCGCCACCCGGAATGGGTTGCAGAATAGGTGTTTCAACCTCAAAATAACCGTATTCGTTGAACATCTGGCGCATTGTATTAACGATTTTTGTACGTTTCATAAACACGTCCTTCACCTGCGGGTTTACTATCAAATCAACATATCGCTGGCGGTAACGCTGCTCGGGATCGGTAAACGCATCGTAGGTTTTACCATCTTTTTCTTTAACAATCGGGAGCGGTCGCAATGATTTATTCAGAATAGTAAACTCTTTCACATGTACCGATAATTCGCCGGTCTGTGTGATAAATGCATAGCCTTTTACACCGATAATATCACCAATGTCGAGTAATTTTTTAAACACTTCGTTGTACATTGTTTTGTCTTCGCCGGGGCAAATTTCATCGCGGTTCACATAAATCTGTATTCGCCCGGTATGATCCTGAAGTTCAGCAAACGAGGCTTTCCCCATAATGCGGAAACTCATTATTCGTCCCGCCAAAACAACATCCTGGTAATTATTTTTCTCTGCGCTGTAATTTTCTTTAATTTCGGCTGAAGTAGCATTTATTTTATATTCTGCTGCCGGATATGGATCAATACCCAGTTCACGCAATTTCTGTAATGAATTTCTTCTTATTCCTTCCTGTTCGCTTAATTCAACAATACTCATGATTTTCAAAATTTTTCGCAAAGATAATAAAAGTCGGGATATTGGATTTTGAAGTAAAACATTAGAAATCAGCGCATGAAAAAATAATTGATGTAAAAAATAATTCTGATTTATATATCAATAGCCATTTTGTATCTTTGCCGGTTGTCAAATGACAAATGTTAAAAAGCAGATATGGATAAAATCTGGAATTATAAGAAACAGGGCGATTTGAACGAGGTGAAACACCTTTCGGCAGCACTCAATGTAAATATGGTAATTGCTCGCCTGCTCGTTCAAAGAGGCATAAAAACCTTTAATGAGGCAAAGGCTTTTTTCAGGCCCAGACTGAGCGATTTGCTCAATCCATTTCTGATGAAGGACATGGATAAAGCTGTTGCCCGGGTGGAACAGGCAATTAAGAATAATGAAAAGGTACTGATTTACGGCGATTATGATGTGGATGGAACAACTTCGGTTGCCATGATGTACTCGTTTCTGAAATCGAGAATAGAACATATTGAATACTATATTCCCGACAGGTACAGCGAAGGATATGGTATTTCGCCCCAAAGTATCAACTATGCAATCGATAATGGTTTTACATTGGTAATTGCACTCGATTGCGGGATAAAAGCCGTTGATAAAATTGCCGATGCAAAGCAACGGGGACTCGATTTCATTATCTGCGATCATCATAATCCTGACAATGAAATTCCACCTGCAATTGCGGTACTCGATCCGAAACGTCCAGATTGCAACTACCCAAACAAAGAACTTTCGGGCTGCGGCGTAGGTTTTAAATTACTGCAGGCCTACTGTCAGAAAAACAACATTGAGCAGGACGAAATAATCGATATGCTTGATTTACTGGTGGTGAGCATTGCTTCTGATATTGTGCCAATCATTGGCGAAAACCGTGTAATGGCTTATTACGGTTTGAAAAAACTGAACACGAATCCCGGAATAGGGCTGCAAACCATTATCAATCTGGCCGGATTAGCCGGAACTGAAATCACCATCAGCGATATTGTTTTTAAAATAGGGCCGCGGTTAAATGCCTCCGGAAGAATTGAACACGGGAAAAAATCGGTGCAGATTTTAGTTTCCGAAAGCGGTGAAAAATCGGATTTAATAGGCGAGGAGATCGACTCGTACAATGAAATCAGAAAAACGCTCGACCGCGATATCACTCAGGAAGCGCTCGATATGATTGAAGCCAGCGAAGAAC
>JBBIVS010000546.1:0-2780 GCA_037439605.1 Draconibacterium sp.
TTTAATATTTTGTTGAAAATTGGTCGATTTATGTTCAATCTTTCAGAATGGATTGTTAAATTGTGGTGCCAAATAATGAATGAATAACGAAATTTAAAACGAATGAAATCACTCTTCTTTTTTATTTTGGGGATGTTGATCCTTGCATCATGTGCCCACAAAAAGGAATATCTGTTTAACGGCAAAAATCTCGATGGCTGGACCATTTTTGTTGGAAATGATTCAATTCAACCAGGAACATTTTTTTATGCAAACGATGGAATGATTGAAACCGTGGGAGTTCCAAATGGATATTTACGAACCGTGAAGGAATATGAAAATTATCATTTGCACCTAGAGTGGCGGTACCCTGAAAAGCCCACTAACAGCGGTGTTTTTTTGCACACAACTGGTCCCGACAAAATTTGGGTAAGCCATTATCAGGCACAGTTAAAACATGAAAATGCCGGTGATTTTATAGTACACGGTGTGGGTAACAGCGCCACAATCCGCGACACGGTTTATATTTCAACCGAAGAGGTAAAACCGCTCATTCCAAAGCTTGATCCATCGAATGAAAAACCGGCAGGCGAATGGAACAGTTACGATATTACCTGTAACGGAAATATAATCGAATTGCGCGTAAACGGATTATTGCAAAATGTGGCAACAAATTGTACTTTTTCCCGCGGTGGTATTGGTTTACAAGCCGAAGGATCAAAAATTCAGTTCCGTAATCTTTGGGTTAAACATATTCAATAAAAATTTTAAACATAAACCGACATGATTATCAAAACAAATTCAAAAAACAAAGTTTTAAACACATTTAAATTATTTACAGTGACATTTCCTGTGGCGATTATTCTGTTTTCAGTTGTAATTTCAAATGCCCAGCCATCAGGCGGCCCATACGGACCGGTGCATAAAACCTATAAGTTGCCAAAAATTTCGGGTAAAATTTATTATGTGGCACCCGATGGCGATGCCAATGCAGTTGGTACCGATATTTCGAAACCCACAACCATGGAAGTCGCTGTAAAAAAAGGAGTCACCGGAGATGCCATTATTTTGCGGGGTGGTGTTTATCGCACCGGAACACTGGTTTTTAACCAGGGTCTTATATTTCAACCATACAAAGATGAACAGCCTCTGCTGAAAGGAACTTTTGTGGCTGACAAATGGGAAAAGGCAGGTGACAAACTCTGGAAAACCAAATGGGACAAGCTTTTCCCTGCTGACCCCGAAGACTGGTGGCAGCGCAGCCGCGAAGAAAAATTCACCCCGCTTCACCGGTTTAACGACGATATGGTTTTTGTCGATGGCCGTTTTTTGCAATCGGCTGCAAATACCGAAGAACTGAATGACAACACTTTTTATGTTGATTACGCCAAAAAAGAAATTTATCTGTCAATTGACCCTTCGGATAAACTCATCGAAATCACCGCGTTCAGCATGGCTTTGCACAGGGTTTATTATGACGTAAACGGAATGAAAGCCGACAATGTGGGTCCAAAAATCAGAGGAATCGATTTTACACAATTTGCCGACTCCACCATTTTTATTGAATGTGTTGACCCGGTGGGCGTTAAAAAAGAGGCAGAAATTGGAAAGGAAGTTCAGGGAACACTCATTGAAGATTGCGATATTTCGTGGTGTTCGCGGATTGCCATGTTCCTGATGGGCGACAAAACCACAGTTCGTAACTGCCACGTGAGCAACACCAGCCGCGAGGGAATTTATGTGGTTGGTTCGGCTGATGTGCTGCTTGAAAATACAATCATCGAAAAAAACAACATTGAAAATATTACGGGTTGCTACCCTGCCGGTGTGAAGATTTTTAACCAGTGTTACCGCTGTACGGTTCGCAATAACCTGGTAACAAATATGCCTAATTCAAATGGAGTGTGGTACGATGTGGGGAATGTGGATGGCCGCTTTATCAATAACTGGGTGGAAAATGTGGGAAAACCCGAAGTACCGGTTTCCACAAAAAGTGTGTGGCCCAGCCAGAACGGTTTCTTTTTCGAAATCTCGAAAGGCGCCATTGCAGCCGGAAACGTTTTTGTAAACTGTGACCACGGAATTTTGGCGCTCAACAGCAACAGTGTTGAAATGTACAACAACACCTTTGTAAATAGTATGGTTTGCATTGCCCGCGACACCCGCAGCGCGCAGGGCGACCATTTTGGCTGGCACCCGGCCACCGGTCCCGATGTTGACCAACGTTTCGGACACATTTTTGTCAATAACCTGCTCACTGGTGATGCAGGTTTCGATCGTCCACTGCTACTTGTGTGGCAGCCCGCTGTTTTGTGCGAAAAGCTCAGTGAAACTCCGCTGAAACAGTTCGACAATAACGTTTTTGTAAAGCAAAATGATGGATACAAAACGCTGGCTTTCTGGAGTCCATCTAAAGCCGAAAACTGCCAGACGGAAATAAAATCGTTAGCCGAACTTCAGCAACTTAGTGGTGCCGCCAGCAAAAGTCAGGTTTTGGAAAGCAAACATTTGCCACTGTTTAAAAGTGCAGTTTTGAAGAATTACCGGTTGCAGGAAAACTTTCCCGGAAAAACAGCAGCAACTGAAATACCCGCAACTGTTAAACAACTGATGGGAATTCCGGCGGATGCCAAGGGATTTGTGGGGGCGTATGGTTTGAAATAAATTCAATCAGTTTACAATCCGAAAATTATTCACAGGGATTGGGTATTTTAATAAATAAATAAAAAGGTAAAAATTGCCTTTCTAAAAAGACATTTATCTATTGGAAGAGTAACCTGGTCGTCAATAAAGGTTACTAT
>JBBIVS010000547.1:0-2779 GCA_037439605.1 Draconibacterium sp.
CATGAAACATTATTTCGAAGTGTCTGATTGCCGTATTGTGGCTGTTTGCGATGTGGATAAAAGCCGGATGCTTTACGCAAAGAAAATAACCGATGAAATGTATGGCGATAAAAGCTGTAAAACCTACTCCGATTTCCGTGACCTGCTTGCCCGGAAAGAGATTGACGCTGTTCAGATTTCAACTCCCGACCACTGGCATGTGCACCAGTCAATTATGGCCTTGCAGGCAGGCAAGGATGTGAGTTGCGAAAAACCAACATGGACCATTGATTTGGGAAGAAAGCTTGTTAATGCAATTGGTAAAACCGATTGTATTTATGCAGTGAGTCTCGAAGATCGCTCTTATGAATCATACTATCGTATGGCAATGCTGGTTCGAAACGGGCATATCGGTAAAATTACAAAAATTCGTACCGGATTACCGGGGGAACACTCGATGAGAGGATTGAATGATACATCTGTTCAGCCTGTGCCAAAAGATTTCGACTGGGAAATGTGGCTTGGCCCGGCGCCATATTCGCAGTATTCGCCTGGCAGGACCCATTTCAATTTTCGCTGGTGTGCCGATTACTCGGTTGGAAGCATAGCCGATTGGGGCGCTCATATCATCGACGATGCACAATGGTGCAACGGAACCGAAAAATGGGGGCCGGTTGAGGTTGAAGGAGTTGGTTCGATGCCGGCAGAAGGTTATTACAACACGTTTAACAAATTCAACCTTACCTATCGGTATGACAATGGTCTTGAACTTGCCGTACATGGTGATAAAGTTGAAATTTATATCGAAGGTACCGACGGCTGGCTGCTTGTGGAAGGTTGGAACCAGCCACTGCAAGCCAGTAATTCCGAATTGCTGAAACTCAATTTAACACGGGAAAAAGTTCAGCTATACACAGCCAAAAACGAACAGTTCAATTTTATTGAGTGTGTAAAAAACCGCAATGAGCCTTACCATCCGGCAGAAGATATGCACCGATCAGCAACCATTGCCCACATGGGAGTAATTGCCATGAAATTGCAACGAAAATTGCAATGGGACCCGTCAAAAGAGGAATTTATCAACGACCCCGAAGCAAATGCAATGCGGGCAAGGGAAGAACGCGATCCCTGGAAGCTTGAAAACCTGGTTACATTGTAATGGTTGAAATTGTACCAGAATTTTCCAGAAAATATCAATAAAATCATTTCGATAAAAAGTATTTTTACTGGCTCAAGAATTTTACAATATCAAATAAAAGATTTTTATAATGAACTTTAACAGGAGAAAATTTATTAAGCATACAGCTGTGGCTGCAGCGGCTGTGAGTGTTGCCCCAACCATTCTGAATGCATGTGCATCACCTTCAGAAAAAGTAAATGTTGGTTTAATCGGATGCCGATCGATGGGGTGGAGCGATTTAACAAGTTTTCTAAAAGAAGGAAACAATGTTGAATGTGTTGCCTTGTGCGATGTTGATTCCAAAATTCTGGAAGAAAGAGCAGCCGAAGTTGAAAAAAACACAGGAAAAAAACCACAGACTTATGCCGATTTCAGAAAGTTACTCGAAAACAAAGATATTGATGCAGTAATAATCGGAACGCCCGACCACTGGCACGCCATTATGATGATGATGGCCCTGGACGCCGGCAAACATGTTTATGTTGAAAAACCGATGGGGCACAGCATCGAGGAATGTAATGCAATGCTAAAAGCTGAAGCAAAACACTCAAAATTGAAAGTTCAGGTGAACATGTGGCAACGCAGTTCGAAGCACTGGTTCGAAGCATCGGATATTGTAAAATCGGGTGAGCTTGGAGAGGTGCATCTTGTTAAAGCATGGATTTACAAGGGGTACAATACGCCTTACCCTGTTCAGCCCGATTCGGAAGCGCCCGCTTATGTTGATTACGACATGTGGCTGGGGCCGGCGCCAAAACGACCATTTAACTTAAACCGCTTTCACTACAATTTCCGCTGGTGGTGGGATTATGCAGGTGGAGCCATGACCGATTGGGGAGTTCATCTGCTCGATTTTGCCCTGCATGGAATGGATGCCGGAATGCCACTTTCAATATCTCCCGGTGGCGGAATTTTTTACCATGAACCGGGTGCAATTGAAACACCCGATATTCAGCAGGCCATCTACAATTACCCGAAACATACCTTGATTTGGGAGTGCGGACTGAACCCGGGAATGGGTCCGTATGGAAAAGGCCACGGAGTTGCGTTTGTAGGAAATAAAGGAACTTTAGTTGTTCACCGGGGTGGATGGGAATTGATGCCCGACAGGAATAATGCGGAAAAGAAGCCATTTTTTGAGGCAAAAACCCAAAATGAGTATGGCGATGGAATGGACCAACATGTTCAGAATTTCCTTGATTGTATCCGCAAAGGTGGTAAACTGAATTGTCCGGTTGAAGTTGGCGCCAAAACTGCCATCGTTTCCGAAATGGGCAACATCTCTTATCGCACTGGAAAACGTATTCACTGGGACGATACAACCAAAGCTTTTACAGAAGACGACGCCAACCGGTTAATGAAGCTGAAATACAGCGAGAACTGGAAATTGCCGGTGGTGTAAGTTCCACTCGGGAGTTTGACTTTACAAAGTCAAATTTTTTACCTTGAAAACAGAATAACCTTAGTCAAGTTTTCCGGGTTTCTTCCACGTCAAGGCGTTGGATTATAGTATCTGGTCGGGTTGGGAAAAGAAACAAAGCAAGAAAAAATCCAAACACTCTGCGGTTGCGGGTCGATTGGCGTTTTGTTTGTTACAATAATCGAAAAACTACATTTTTC
>JBBIVS010000548.1:0-2779 GCA_037439605.1 Draconibacterium sp.
GGATTCCAATGAATACAGCACGCTCGAACCGAATGTTGGCGGCTGGGGCTGGTTTACCCACGAACAGGTGGGCTGGTTTCGGAAGCAAAGCCGGAAGTTCACCTCTGAAAATGGTGGAAAGCCATATCCGGCGCTGGCATTTTTTCATATCCCTTTTCCTGAATACAATGATGCGTGGAATAACAAAATCAACCCGCCGGTTGGCGTTAAAAACGAAGATGTTTGCAGTCCGGAAATCAACACCGGCATGTTCGCGGCCATGCTCGAAAGTGGCGATGTAATGGGCACATTTGTGGGCCACGATCATGTAAACGACTATATTGGTGTGCATTATGGAATAGCGCTTGCTTATGGCCGCGTAACCAAAACCAGCAAAGACCCAAATGATCCGGGCCCGGGTGGAAGGGTTATCGTTTTAAAAGAAGGAAAACGCGAATTTGATACCTGGATTAGAGAAGCTAACGGTAACAAAGTGCTGGAATGTAAATATCCTGGATCGTTTATTACTTTTGAAAAATAGAAATAAAAAAGAACTTGATTATGACAGCTAAACAAACCAGTTGGGGCAAACTGCTCCCTGCATTTTTTGCCTTTATCGTGATGGGTTTTGTCGATATCATCGGCGTTGCAACGGGCTACATCCAGCTCGATTTCGAACTTACAAGTTTTATTGCACAATTTCTGCCAATGATGGTGCTGCTGTGGTTTTTTGTGCTGTCGGTTCCGGCAGGAGTTTTACAGGATAAATTCGGCAAAAAAAACATGCTGATGACAGGGATGGTGATTCAGGCGGTTGGGCTGGGTTTGCCATTCGTGAATTACTCTTTCGCGATGATGTTTGCCTCGTTTATTTTGCTAGGAATCGGGAATACCATTATTCAGGTTTCAGCCAATCCACTACTTCAGGATGTTTCACCCGAGGAAAAGCTGGCCAGCTTTTTAAGCACATCGCAGTTTGTAAAAGCCATCATTTCATTTTTCGGTCCGCTGATTGCCGCATTTATGGCATCGTTTTTTGGCGACTGGCGCCTGGTTTTGGCAGTTTATGGATTAACATCGCTTCTGGGTGCGCTCTGGCTTTTATTAACCCCCATCGTGGAATCGAAGCCCGACCGGAAACCGGCCACTTTTGCTTCCTGTTTCAGCCTGCTGAAAAACCGGTTTGTGGCGTTTATGGCGTTGTCCATCTTTTTGATTGTGGGAGTTGAAGTGGCAACCAACACAAACATTTCAAATATTCTCATTACAAAATACGGTGTTACCATGGAAAAGGCCGCATGGGGAATCAGCGCTTTTTTTGCCGGTGAAACCATTTCAAGGTTAATCGGCGCTATTATTTTGAACTGGATAAAACCCCGTGTTTTCCTCTTAATTGCCGCGTTAACGGCGTTGGCAGGAGTAGTCGGCGTATTCGTTTCACCTGTTTTTTCAGTGGCACTGGTATCCATTTTCATCATCGGGTTTGGCGCCGGAAATATGTTTCCCATCATCTTTTCGCTTTCGCTCGAAAAAATGCCCGATCGTGCCAACGAAATTTCAGGATTACTGATCATGGCTGTTTCAGGTGGAGCAGTTATTCCGCTGGTAATGGGACTTGTAAGTACAGCGATTTCTCCAATTGCCAGCATTTCTGTACTTGGAGTCTGCTTGCTTTATATTCTCTGGGTTTCATTTTATGTGAGGAGGAATTAATCTGGTTACTGGTTGATGGATACTGGTTGCTGGATTCTGGATTCTGGATTCTGGATACTTGAATCTGGTCATGTAGAAGATTGGAGAATATATTGCGAAAGTCCTCCTTTTGAAAGAGCCTGTCCCGATAGTGTAACGTATCGGGAGGGTGGCGAAGCCGGGGGATTTGACTGAATAGTAAGAACTTGAAAGAATCATTAACCGGTCTGAAAAGATTTAACAAATAACCACGAAGTGGTTCAATTTAAATAACCCCGCATAAAATGCGGGGCCAAATAACAGTAAAAACCGGAACCCTGAAAGGGTTCAATAAAAGCATAAGGTGACATGAAAAATATTATTATTACTCTGATTTTACTAACCTCAGTCAGCACATTTGCACAGCAAAAAAACAAATACAACTCCATCGTACAAGAGGAATTCATCTTCACTCCTCAACACGAACATTCTCACGGAAGCAGCATTGTAGCACTTCCTAATGGCGATTTTCTGGCAGTCTGGTTTCAAGGCAGCGGCGAACGCACTGCTGATGATGTTCGCATCATGGGCGCCCGGCTCGAAAAAGGCCAAAAAGATTGGGGCAAACCTTTTATAGCCGCTGATACGCCCGGTTTGCCCGATTGCAATCCTGTGGTTTTTCTAAACAACAAAGGCAAACTTTTTTTGGTGTGGATTGCAGTTCAGGGAAATATGTGGGAAGGTTCAATTCTCCGCACCCGCACTTCAACCAATTACAACCAGCCCGGAGCGCCGGTTTGGGATTGGCAGGACAATATTCTGATTAATCCCGGAAAAGAGTTTGAGGAGGAAATTCATCAGAAATTCAGGGAAATGCCTGAACTGGAGCACGGTTGGGCCGGTTACGCGCCGCTTTATGACGAAATGATTAAAGACGCCAGTAAAAACAAAGTAAACCGCAGCATTGGCTGGATGACAAGGATTAAGCCATTGATTTTAAGCAGCGGGCGAATCATTTTGCCGCTCTATTCCGATGGTTACAACCTTTCGATTTGCGCGATTTCAGATGATGAAGGAGAAACGTGGCGGGCATCAAAACCCATTGTTGGCCGCGGACCGATTCAACCTG
>JBBIVS010000549.1:0-2778 GCA_037439605.1 Draconibacterium sp.
CTTTTATTTTTAGTGTAAGTTCCGGGCTGATCATCGGATTGTTTTTAAGCGCCCTCGAAACTGTGGAAATTGAAATTCCCAGTTCATCGGCCAAATCTTTTAAAGATGTGAGACGCTTTTTCATTTTTTGATAAGGAAAGAGTGGTAAAAATAACTAAAAAAAATGTTTTACAACACATTATTTAACACGCAAAGGTTTGCGCAAAGGTTTGCAAAAACCAGCACAAAAACAGGCAGTTGCGCAAGTTGAAAAGATTCGTAACCTTTGTTTTGGAAATAAAATATAAAACTTAAAAAAATGAAAAAAAGAGCATTGGTGGCAGGAGCAGGGGGCTTTATCGGAGGCCACCTTTCCAGGAAACTAAAAGATGTGGGTTATGACGTTCGTTGCGTTGATAAAAAACCGTTGACGAAATGGTATCAGTTACATGACGATTGTGATAACCTGGTACTCGACCTCAATCTGAAAGAGAATTGTTACGCCGCGGTAAATGGTTATTACGAAGTTTTTAACCTGGCTGCCGACATGGGTGGAATGGGATTTATTGAAACCCATAAAGCCGACTGTATGCTGAGCGTACTGATTAACACGCACCTGCTGATGGCTGCCCGCGATTTGGGAGTTACACGGTTCTTTTATGCTTCGTCAGCCTGTGTTTACAACGGCGATAAACAAACCGATGTTGACAATCCGGGACTAAAAGAAGAAGATGCTTATCCGGCATTAGCTGAAGATGGATACGGCTGGGAAAAGCTTTTTTCGGAAAGAATGTGCCGCCATTTTATGGAAGATTTTGGTTTAACCTGCCGGGTAGCCCGTTTTCACAACGTTTTCGGGCCTTTTGGAACGTGGGACGGCGGTCGTGAAAAAGCACCTGCTGCCATGTGCCGCAAAGTTCTGGAAGGCGAATTGTACGGGAAGGACGAAATTGTGATTTGGGGCGACGGCGAACAAACCCGCTCGTTTATGTACATCGACGAATGCGTTGAAGGAATCCTGAAAATTATGTACAGCGACATTGAAGAACCTATTAACCTCGGCAGCGACGAAATGGTTTCCATTAACCAACTGGTTGATATTGTTGAAAATATTGCCGGGTTCAAACTAAAACGAATCTACGATTTGGATGCGCCGAAAGGTGTTCGCGGAAGAAACAGCGACAACACGCTCATTAAAAAATACCTGGGTTGGGCGCCTTCATACCCTCTGAAAGACGGAATGAAAAAGACATACGACTGGATTAAGGAGCAGATGATTAATAATACAACGAGGTTTTAAAGTTCAGAGTTCAAAGTTCAAGGTTCAGAGTTTTGGATTTTTGGTTCACGGTTCAATGTTTGAATTCAAATATTCTATTTTATTAACAATCCCGGCGGGATTGAATGTTTATAGCTATTTTGTTATAAAAGATATTCGATCCCAGCCGGGGTCGTGCTTTCAGCAAACTTAGTTTTCTATAAACATTTGATGCCTCTGGCATCTGTGAAGATTTTAAAATGCCTGAATTTAAATTGATTAATGATTTTCCAATGAACGAAAAAATAGTAATGGTCAGCGGTTGTTTCGACCTGCTTCATGCAGGGCACATCGCCTTTTTTAAAACTGCTGCACAATATGGCAAACTGCACGTTTTTTTGGGTCGCGATGAAAACCTGAAACTGTTAAAAGGAAAAGCGCCCTATTTTTCGCAGGAAGAACGTAAGTACATGGTTGCAGCAGTGCGGTATGTCGAACAGGCACACATTGCTTCGGGAATGGGAATACTCGATTTTGCAGAAGATATGAAGCGGTTGAAACCCGATTATTTTGTAGTGAATTCGGATGGTTTTACTCCCGGGAAAAAACAACTCTGCGACGAGTTGGGCGTGGAACTGGTGGTGTTGGAACGGATTCCTGAAGAAGGATTACCTGCGCGTTCCAGTTCCGATTCGAAAAAAGAACTGAAATTTCCCTACCGGGTCTGTTTGGCTGGTGGCTGGATTGACCAACCCTGGGTTTCGGAGATTCATCCGGGTTCGGTGGTGGTGGCGCAAATCTGGCCAACCATGGAGTTCAACGACCGCTCTGGAATGGCGACAAGTTCGCGTAAAGTTGGAATCGAACTTTGGGGAGACCAATACCCTGAAGGTGATCCGGTTCGAAATGCCCAACTGCTTTTTGGCGCCGAAAATCCTCCCGGAACTGAATATATTTCAGGAACACAGGATCACATCGGATTACTTGTTCCCGGAATCAGCCGGTTGGATTACAATGGCAAATTCTGGCCCAACCACATCAAAAATTCAACCGATAAAGAAACCTGCGAATGGTTGTCGGCAGTTTTAAATTTAGTGCCGCTTCAACCCCGCCCCGAAGGTTACAATCCGATTCTGAAAAAAAATCTGACTCCTGTTTTAGTGAAAAGATTAGGCGAATCAGGGAAAGCATGTTATGATGCCATCCTGAGAAAAGATGTAAAACTGCTCGGCGAATCGATGAAAGAAACTTTTATGTGCTGGAGCGAAATGTTGCCTTACACCGTTCCCGAATGGGTAATGGAAGAGATGAAAACCAACTATTTTCCAAAATACTCAGGGGCAATAACTTCGGGCAGCGGGGGAGGATATGTGGTTTTTCCTTCGGAAAACTTGGTAGAACGGGCTATAAAGATAAAAGTCAGGTTTTAATCTAAAACCGATTAATAGTTTGAATTATAAGGGTATGCATAAAAAACGCACCCCGTAAAAGAGATGGGTTAAAAATAATATGTTTCTGACTTTGAGGTTTTAGTTTGCCGA
>JBBIVS010000550.1:0-2768 GCA_037439605.1 Draconibacterium sp.
CATAATTTTTATGATCGTGGGAATTTCAATTTCAAAAAAACTGGCCGATAAATATGGAAAACGCGATGTTTTTTCGTCAGCATTGTTTATTTCCACCCTATTTATACTATTTTTTGTTTTTTACAAATCCGAAAGTGTAATCCTGATGTTTGGTTCACAAATCCTTCACGGTTTCTTTTATGGCATTACCATACCAATTCTGTGGGCCATGATTGCCGATGTGGCCGACTATTCGGAATGGAAAACCAACCGCCGTGCCACATTATTTTTTCAGCAATGATGGTGGGCCTGAAAGCCGGACTTTCGATTGGCGGTGCTTTGGTTACCTGGATCTTAGGTTTGTATGGATACATCAATAAAGAAACAGTTGCAGCCGGACAGGAAATTTTACAACCCGAAACCGTTGCACAGGGAGCCAAATTACTGGTAAGTGTTTACGCTTCGATCCCGTTTTTCCTTGTAGTGGCACTTTTGTTTTTTTATGAGATAAACAAGAAAAAAGAAGTTCAGATTGAAAAAGAACTGAGCGAACGCCGTAAAGCAAACAATTAAAAAAAAGTTGGATGAAGCGTTTTGCAACTTTTATGGTACTGGCAATTGTTTACTGGTCATGCAGTCAGCCAAAATTAAAAATGGAGGAGTTTGTAACAAACGAGTTTGCGGCGTTCCCCGATTCGAGGTTTGTGGATATTTACAAGAGTTTTTTTCAGGATGCATATGGACCGGGTCACATAATACCTGATACTGCACATGCCGGAATATGGGTTGACGAGGAACTGAAAACTGAGGAATGGCCTGATACTGTCAGGTGGCAGGCAACCGGTGTTGAGCACGATTATTACAGAATTAACCTTGTTTTGGTGAAAAATGGAACTATTCCTCGTGACACTTTGTTACTTGCCATGCTCGAAAGCGCCAATTTAGCCCGCAAACCAGAAATTTCGGAGTTTAAAAAACAAGTGAACGAATTATATGAAGCGGTTAAAAAGCATCATCCTTTGCTGCCTGATCTCGAAAAAGACAAAGCCGCCATTGATGCCCAACTGGAAAAAGGCAAAGTAATGATGCACCACAGTGAACATTACCTGCAAACTTATCAGAGAAGATATAGAATTATTCACCGATCGGTTTTTGAACGGTGGCAAAACGCTTTCCTACGTCAGAAGTGAAAATACATAAAAAAAAAAGAATTTAACAATAACAATATAACATGATTAATCAGGAAAGTCCCCTTTTGGGGATTTAGGGGTTAAAAAAAGGAGGAGCTATCTATGAAACCACGTTATCTAACACCCGGAATTTACACCGCCGACCCATCAGCACACGTTTTTAACGGACGGATTTACATTTACCCGTCACACGACATTGAATCCGGCATTCCCGAAAACGACCTTGGCGATCATTTCGATATGCGCGATTACCATGTTTTCTCCATGGATGATGTTAATGGTGAAGTAACCGACCACGGTGTTGTGCTCGATGTGAAAAATATTCCGTGGGCCGGCCGCCAGTTGTGGGCGCCCGATGTGGCTCATAAAAACGGTAAATATTATTTGTATTTTCCATTAAAAGATAAAAACGATATTTTCCGAATCGGGGTGGCAGTAAGTGAAAAACCTGAAGGGCCATTCATTCCGCAAAGCGACCCGATAAAAAGCAGCCACAGCATCGACCCTGCAGTTTTGGAAGACAACGACGGAAAATATTACATCTGTTTTGGGGGTTTGTGGGGTGGTCAGTTGCAGCGTTACCGCAACAACAAAGCCATCGAATGCGGTCACGAACCTGCTGACAACGAACCTGCACTTTCGCCAAAAGTCGCGCTATTAAGCGAAAACATGCTCGAATTTGGTGAAGAACCAAAAAATGCAGTAATTCTGGATGAAAACGGCGAACCACTGAAAGCCGGAGACCACGACCGCCGCTATTTCGAAGGGCCATGGATGCACAAATACAATGGCAAATATTACTTGTCTTACTCCACCGGAAATACCCACAAATTGTGTTATGCAATTGGCGATAATCCATACGGTCCTTTTACTTACAAAGGAGTAATATTAACTCCCGTTGTTGGCTGGACAACCCACCACTCTGTTTGCGAATTCAAGGGAAAATGGTACTTGTTTTACCATGACAGTGTTCCTTCGGGCGGAAAAACCTGGTTGCGAAGCATCAAAGTCAGGGAGTTGTTTTACAACGCCGACGGAACCATTGTTACAATGGATGGTTTGGAATAGTGAAGATAATGTTTGGGTGTACCTGACCGTTTTCAGAATGGCGCCTGAAATAAATCACCGAATTCCGTTTTTATCTTTTTTCAGATTGCGATATGATTGTTATCCATCTGAATATTTACCTTTATGCAATAATCAAATCAATATTTAATTCAGCATGAAGATAAATAAAAATATAAGGATCGGTTTATTTGGAATTGGCCTCGACACATACTGGAATCAGTTTGATGGCTTGCTTGACAACCTTAAAAAGTACCAGGCTCAAATCAAAGAAAAGATTGAAAGTTTTGGAGTGGAAATTATTGATGCCGGAATGGTTGATAATCCGGAGAAAGCCTGTGAAGCAGCCAACTTGCTCAAAGCCGCCGATGTTGAATTGGTGTTTTTATACATTTCAACTTACGCACTTTCATCAACTGTTTTGCCGGTTGCCCAAAAGGTAAAGGCTCCTGTGGTTTTATTGAATTTGCAGCCTGTGGCCCAGCTCGATTACCAAAAGTTCAATGCACTGGCCGACCGCGGTAAAATGACCGG
>JBBIVS010000551.1:0-2758 GCA_037439605.1 Draconibacterium sp.
AGCCCGTATTATTTGAGCCGAACTGAAATTTTCGGCACAAAAAATAATTTCGTTGATACGGTTGATCCTGATTATTTCGGAAAGTTGCTCTATTTGACCAATATAATTTTGTCCCCTGTCAGTACTGTCGATGGCAATGAAACCTGCCAGTTCCGAATGTATTTGCGAATCTTCGAGCAGCTTTTTAACACGGGTTGCTTCAGTTGAATGACCAACAATTGCAATCCGTTTTGCTTTTTTTACATCGAGCCTGAATTCTTTAATTTTCAGCCAATGGAAAAGCAAACGTGAAAAAATCAACACAAAAACCGACCAAAACGAACCAAGTAAAATTAATACCCGTGAAAAACGCAACTCTTCACTCACCAGCGAATAAATCAATAAAATGGCAATAGTTCCCCAAAACAAACCGCGTAAGATTTTAAATAAACTCACAGGTTTTTTGTACCCGCCCGAAAAGAGGATTCCTCCCAGCCAGATTACGATATATACAGGAACTACAACTTGTAAAAATTCGGGAGGATAATGTCCCGGTTCAAACCTGATTTTTTCCCAAACCGGCGTGATAAAAATGAAACCAACAAAAATCAGAACAGCATCTAAAATGGGCAGATAAATCTTTTCAAAAACCCTTTTAAAGATTGAAATAAAAGCCCTGAAATAAATTGCCAGATGAATGATAAACGAAAATATTCCTGCTTTTCCGCCCGAAAAATGTTTGCATGCAAAAATAATCATCGCATTGTAAAATACCTTTACATAATTGAGGGAACCTTTTTTTGTGCTTTCACCCTTGTAATGAATAATCGTGGTTTCAGGGAAATAGTAATTTTTATAACCGCCCAAGGTTATCCGGTATGAAAGGTCGATATCTTCGCCATACATAAAAAAAGCTTCATCAAGTAAACCCACTTTGTCGAGAACTTCTTTACGTATTAACATAAAAGCGCCAGCCAAAATCTCAATTTCATGTATTTCATTCTCATTTAAATACGATAGATGGTACTTTCCGAATATTCGGGAGTTTGGAAAAAGTTTTGCGAGGCCGAACATTTTGTAAAAGGCAACCCAGGGGGTGGGAAGCCCGCGTTTCGATTCGGGCAGAAACGTTCCTTTTCCGTCAATCATTTTTACGCCCAAACCACCGGCTTCAGGATGGTTGTCCATAAAACCGGTAACTTTTTTAAATGTATCTTCTTCAACTACCGTATCCGGATTGAGCAGCAAAATGTATTCTCCTTTTGCTATTCTGATGGCCTGGTTATTGGCCCGCGAAAAACCGACATTTTCCTTGTTCTCGATAAAGCAGAGATCGGGAAATTTCTCCCTGATCAACTGCGCCGAACCATCAACCGAATTATTGTCAACTACGAAAATTTCGCATTCAATGCTTTTTGCAGCCTTGTAAACTGAATGCAGGCACTGTTCCAAAAAGTGCTTCACGTTGTAGTTGACTATGATTACGGATAGTTTCATACTGGCATTATTTTCCCATCGAACTTTCATAAGGCACTCGGTTGGTAAGCGATCTCCCCAAAGTTATCTCGTCGGTGTATTCCAGTTCGTCGCCCACCGAAACCCCTCGTGCAAGCGTGGAAATTTTTACTTCTTTATCTTTCAGTTTCCTGTAAATATAAAAATTAGTTGTGTCGCCTTCCATGGTTGTTGAAAGTGCAAGAATTATTTCAATAATACCTTCTTTTTCAACGCGGTTTACCAGCGATTCAATTTCGAGTTCTGAAGGGCCGATTCCGTCCATCGGAGAAATAATTCCGCCTAAAACATGATACAAACCATTGAACTGCTGCGTGTTTTCAACCGACATTACATCGCGTATATTTTCAACCACACAAATTACACTGCGGTTTCGGGAGGGATTGTTACAAATCTGACAAATTTCGGTGTCGGAAATGTTGTGACAAATTTTGCAGTGTTTTATATCGTTGCGAAGCTGAATCAAGCTATTCCCAAAATAGTTTACCGACTCAACATCCTGTCGCAGCAAATGCAGCACAAGCCGCAGCGCACTTTTGCGGCCGATTCCGGGCAGTTTTGAAAATTCGTTCACCGCGTTTTCAAGCAGTTTCGATGGATATTTATCAATGTTCATTTAAGTTTTTTTCAGCCTAAAAAAGTAAAGCGAAGATAGACAAAACTATTTATTTCAGTATTTATGTTGCTTGTTCAGAAATAATTTCAGCAATCAACTTTTAAAACCCATCGGAATTCAATACATTTAGCTTTCTGTAAATCATCAAAATTTAATGACATGAATACTAAATCAACTTTACACTTATCGCGCCGTAAATTTATTGGCACCACAACCATTGCAGTGTCAGGATTAACCGTAGTTCCCAGTTTTGCGGTTTCGGGACTTGGGCACATTCCTCCGAGTGATAAATTGAATATTGCCGGAATTGGGATTGGCGGCAAAGGAAAAGTGAACCTGAAAAACATGCCTGGCCAAAATATTGTTGCGCTTTGTGATGTTGACCCGGAGCGCAGGCTTGAATTTGCACAGCGGCTTCCAAACACGGGCCAGATTGCCGTCTATGAAGATTACAGACGCATTCTGGACGACCCTGAAATTGACTCCGTGAGCATCGCCACACCCGACCACTGGCATACGCCCATGGCGCTGGCGGCGCTCCAGGCGGGAAAGCATGTCTACGTGGAAAAACCCTGCGCTCATAATATTTATGAAGCGCAGTTGCTCAAACAGGCAGCGGCGGCCTCCGGGAAATGCGTCCAGCACGGC
>JBBIVS010000552.1:0-2732 GCA_037439605.1 Draconibacterium sp.
TCGGCCTATTGCAGGGTTGTTGCCAAAAACGAGGCAATGGCACTCGACCTTATTCAGGAAACGCTCCTTGCTGCTTTCGAAAACTTTAATAAACTCCGGAATTCTGAAGCTTTTGTTTTCTACCTTTTTGGAATTGCCAGAAATTGCCATTCAAAACAAAAACGCAGAAATAGGTTTCTTGGTAATCAGGATGATATCAAAAACTCAAACATCGAAATTACAGCCCATTCGATTGAACTCAGTTTTGATAACGGGCTAATCAGAAAATCAATTGCCAGTCTGAATGACGAACAGCGCGAAGTAATTCTCATGTTTCATATCATGGGTTTTTCGATTAAGGAGATTGCTGAAAATTTTTCGATTACCGAAGCAGCCGTTAAAAACCGGTTGTTACGTGGGAGAGAAAAACTCAGACAAATGATTTCTGATAAAGAGTCGCGGACAGGAAACCGCATTTCAGCAAACAATTAAATTTTCAGGGAAATGAAAAAGCATGAAATTTCAGATAGCGGGCTCGACAAAATGTTCGGTAAAATTATTGAGCAAAGCCCTTTATTAACCGATGAACAGATTAATTTGTTGCTGACAAATCCTACTGTAAAAATTACAGAAAAACCAGGTAAAAATTTTCTCAGATACTTTTTGAGGATTTTCATTCCAACAGTCACTGTGGTTTTGATTTTGATTTCAACGTTGATTTGGTTGAGACCAGAAAACAACCCAAGTGAAAATGACATCAAAAACAATTTATTAAACAAGCAAAACACAGTTGTTCTGAATGACTCAATTCATTTGAAATCGGACAATAATAAGGAGAAAATTCCTGAGGAATTAAACGATTCAAAAATTAAAGCCACCGGTGAAGTTCTGCATGAACCCACAATTTCAATTGCTGATATTTACAAACATTTTGAAAAGAAACTACAGGTGTTTTTGATTGATTCAGAACGGGATACAACAATCGTTTGCAAGGAAGGAACTTTGATAAAAATTAAAGCGAATTCGTTTATTTCAGAAAAATCAGGCGATTTAAAGTCAGCTACAATCAAACTCGAAGTAAAGGAATACTATAAAATCTCTGATATGATTTTTGCGAATTTAACGACAACATCCGGGGGTAAAATTCTGGAAACCGGCGGAATGCTTCATGTTTCAGCTTTTACAAATAATGAAAAGTGTATTATAAAACCAGGAAGTAATATTGAAATCGGATTTCCTTATTCAGAGAAAAAAGACAAAATGTTTTTATTTGAAGGTGAGCGATCAGGGAATTTAATTGACTGGAAACTTGCGAATAAGACTGATGATGTAAAGGTTGACGATGAATTAATTATTACGGTTTCTCCGGAAAGAGAATCTGATTCGGAAGTATTTTTTATTGTGGAAGATATGCCCGAATTTCCGGGAGGGGAACAGGCAATGCGTAGATTTCTGAAAGAGAATGCTGTATATCCCACTTCGATGCTTAATAAAGAAATTGAAGGGAAAGTGACATTGACTTTTGTTGTTGATTCTGAAGGCAATACTACGAAAATTCGAGTTGTAAAGGGATTGGATGAGACACTTGATAAAGTTGCTGTTTATGCAATTAGCAACTTTCCAAAATGGAAACCTGGCCGGCAACGGGGTAAACCGGTTGATGTTTCATATACTATTCCGGTGAATTTTTCTGCCAAAAAAGGAGTATTGAATCAGGAAGAGCTAAACAAAGCAAAGGACCTGGAAGAAAAACTCAAATCCTTCAAGTATGACAACGAATCAGCAAAATACCTGTCAAACAGTGATAAAATAAGGGAGTTTGAGGCGAAAATTGGGAATGAAAATTTTAAAGAGACTTCAGTTTATGAAGTTAACAGGTATCTTTTCAGCACCACAAGGTTAGGATGGCTTAATTGTGACAGATTTTTGGATGAAAACAAAAACCTGACAGACTTAATCATTTTGAATGAAAATCAGGATAATACAATTGTTAACGTAATTTTTCATCGCTTTAAATCTTTAATTAACGGAAATATTGAATCCGTGAAAATAGTTTTTCGAAATATTCCTGAAGGAGAGAAGGTCACGATTGTAGCTATAAAAGCTGCTGATTCTAAAATTTTATATTCGGTTACGGAAACTGCTGTAACAGAAAAAATAGAAGTGACTTTAGATTTTCAGCAAGTAACTTTGGAATTGATGAAAAAAGAAATGGAAAAGCTGAATCAAATTCATAAATGAGATTCCAATTTTATTGAATTTGTTATATTTCAATATAAAATATTTGAAAAAAGATATATATTTATTGAATAACAATAAATGTTTATTATATTTGCGGCATGATTTTAAAAATTACTGGTTATGTCAAAGAAAAACGATTTTATTTTAAAAGGATTAAATGTGGTGTCATGGATAGTTTTTATTGGGTTATGTATTGAGGCAGGAGCATTACTTTTTAACTTTATTCTGACCCTTTTCAATCCGGTTGTTGCAAATAACATTTACAAAGGTTTAAACCTTTCAGCATTGTACGAATTAAATTTTGCCCATTACATTGGTGTGATGAGTTTTGTAGTTGTGTTGTCAGCAATGAAGGCTTATTTATTTTACCTGGTTGTAAAAATCTTTATGAAATTGAATTTGGTAAAGCCTTTTAATGCTGAGATTGCCAAACTGATTGAAAAGATTAGTTATGAGGCGTTTGCCATTGCTGTTGTGAGTGTTGTCGCGCATCAATATACCAGGCGGCTCAT
>JBBIVS010000553.1:0-2727 GCA_037439605.1 Draconibacterium sp.
GATATGAAAGTGGTTTTGGTGAGCCCATCGACTTTACTGGCCACGCTACGAACAATTGCATCAATCTGGCAGCAGGAAAACCAAACCCGCAATGCAATGGAAATTGCGCGGCAAGGCGGTGCTTTGTACGATAAGTTTGTTGGTTTTATTGCCGATATGGAACGAATCGGGAAAAGCATTTCAAGTACGCAAAGCACATACAACGATGCCATGAATAAATTACATACCGGAAGCGGGAATTTGGTGAGCCGGGTTGAAAGCATCAAAAAGCTGGGGGCGAAAACCACAAAGGAACTCCCAAAACTGATGCTGGATGAGTAAAATTGGTTTAATTGAACGAAATTCTTTTCCCTTTTACGGAGTGGTTAATCTTGTCATTTTTAAACGCAGGCATACCATTAATATATGTAGCAACAACTTTATTCGAAAATTCAACCTCTTCAAAAGGCGACCAACCACATTTATACAGAATATTTTCAGGCGAAACAACCCAGCTTTTATTTGGGTCGATTAAAACAAGATCGGCAAAATATCCCTCCCGAATGTATCCCCGCTTTTCAATTCTGAATAAATCGGCAGGAGCATGGCACATTTTCTGAATTACTTTCTCGATGCTGATAAATCCCTTTCTGCTCATTTCGAGCATGGCAACCATTGAATGCTGAACCAGTGGTCCGCCCGAAGGTGCCTTAAAATAGGTGTTGTTTTTTTCTTCCATTGTGTGTGGGGCATGGTCGGTGGCAATTACATCAATTTTATCGGCAAGCAGAGCTTCCCAAAGCGCTTCCTTGTCCTTTTTAGATTTTATGGATGGATTCCATTTAATTTTTGTGCCAAACTGAATATAATCCATCTCATCGAACCAAAGGTGATGAACACAAACTTCGGCTGTAATTTTTTTATCAGAAACTTTTCCAGAATTAAAAAGTGCCATTTCTTTTGCTGTGGAAAGATGAAGGATATGCAGCCGGGTGTTGAATTTTAAAGCCAGTTCAACTGCTTTTGACGAAGAAATGTAACAAGCTTCATCGCTTCTGATATGTGCGTGTCTCGACATTGGCACATTTTCGCCATATCTGCCACGGGCAATTTCTATATTTCTAAGGATGGTTTTCTCGTCTTCACAATGTGTTGCAACCAGGGTTGGTGCATTTTTAAAGATTTCTGAAAGTGTATTTTCGTCATCAACAAGCATATTTCCGGTGGAAGAACCCATGAAAACTTTGATACCACAAACTTTTTTCGGGTCGGTTTTTAAAACTTCGTTCAGGTTATCATTGGTGGCGCCCATATAAAACGAAAAGTTGGCTGCCGAAACTTCAGCACCTCGCTTGTATTTTTCTTCAAGTAAATCTTGTGTAACAGCTTGTGGTTTGGTGTTTGGCATTTCCATAAAAGTTGTAACACCTCCGGCAACCGCCGCACGGCTTTCAGTGGTAATATCACCTTTATGAGTCAGGCCAGGTTCGCGAAAATGTACCTGGTCGTCAATAACCCCCGGAATAAGATAAAGCCCACTGGCATCAATAACTTCAACATCTTTTAAATCGAAGTCTGAGGGAATAGTATGTGGAAATATTTTAAATATTCGTTCTTCTGAAATTAAAACAGACCCTTTATATTTTAGTCCTTCGTTAATAATTGTGGCATCTTTGATTAAAGTTTTCATTTTTCCGATTTTTCAATTATTGATTTCATACTTTCTCGACCAACTTCTGATTTTCATTTTCAGCACACCCCAAAGCGCTTCATTAAAAATACCACCGCTCATTTTCGATGTGCCCTCTTTCCGATCAGTAAATACAATGGGAACTTCAACTATATTAAAACCATATTTCCATGCAGTAAATTTCATTTCAACCTGAAATCCGTAACCAATCAGTTTTATTTTTTCGAATTCGATAGTTTCCAATACTTTGCGCCGGTAGCATTTGAACCCTGCTGTTGTATCCATGATTTTCATGCCGGTAACAATTCGTACATACATCGATGCAAAATACGACATGAGTACCCTGCCCAACGGCCAATTCACAACATTAATTCCTGAAATATAGCGCGACCCGATGGCAACATCAGCACCTTTCATAACCGCTTCGTACAATCTTTCCAGATCATCAGGGTTGTGCGAAAAGTCACAATCCATTTCGAAAATAAGGTCGTAGTTGTTTTCAAGCGCCCACTTGAACCCGGCAATGTAAGCAGTCCCCAATCCCAGTTTGCCTTTTCTTTCCAGAAGGTGCAATTTTTCGGGAAATTCCTTTTGAAGTCTTTTTACAATTTCTGCCGTTCCATCCGGTGAATTATCCTCAACTATTAATATCTGAAACGGAGTGGCAAGTGAAAATACTTTACGAACCATTTTCTCAATATTTTCCTTTTCATTGTAAGTGGGAATAATTACCAGATTCTTTGACACAGCGATAATTTTTTAATTAAAAACGAAAGTACACTTTTTTGCCTTTGTGAATATGATTTTAAATTCATTTAACAACAATCTTCTCCTGTTCTGCAAAGCAATATTTAACCGGATATTGGGTAAATCAAATCATGTTAATAAAGAATTAACATTGCAGAAAGATTGAATACTCATTGATTAACAATTAATTGAGTTAATTAAGCATAATATTCTTAAATATTTTGATGATTTCATTTGCAATAAATAAAACCTTGTTTACTTTTGCACCCGCTTTTACAGCGAAGTTCATTCAGGAATTGATTGCAGTTGAG
>JBBIVS010000554.1:0-2724 GCA_037439605.1 Draconibacterium sp.
TACGAAATATCGACAACGAATTGCTCCTCTGGAAGGAAGAAACTGAACGCAAACCATTACTTATCAGGGGGGCGAGGCAAGTAGGAAAATCTTCATCGATTCGAAAACTTGGAGAGCATTTTAAATTCTTTCTGGAAATAAATTTTGAAGAGAATAAAAAGGTTCATTCGCTGTTTGAAGGCGACTTAACACCGCAGGTATTGTGCGAAAATCTGGCGGTGATGTTTGACACAACCATCGAGCCCGGAAAAACCCTGCTCTTTTTTGATGAAATTCAAGCTTGTATTCCTGCAATTTCTTCGCTTCGTTTTTTTTACGAAAAAATGCCCGGCCTTCATCTCATTGCCGCCGGTTCGCTACTGGAGTTTGCACTTGCTGAAATATCCTCTTTTGGCGTGGGACGAATTCGCTCATTGTTTATGTATCCGCTATCTTTTGACGAGTTCCTTGTTGGAATCGGTCAGGAGAAACTGCTTGAAATGAAAAGAAGGTCAAATCATCAAAATCCTTTGGCTCAGCCTCTTCACGAAAAACTTTTGGATTATCTGAAAAGATTCCTTGTGATTGGCGGAATGCCTGAAGTGGTCAAAAATTATGTCGAAAAAAATGATTTGAGGGAATGTCAGAGAGTACTCGATGATTTAATTATTTCTTTCAGGGCCGATTTTGCAAAATATAAAAGCAAAGTTCCTTCGCTTCGCATCAGGGAAGTATTCGAATCGGTTGTGCATCAGGCTGGTGGAAAATATACATATACAAAAGCATCACAAAACCTGAATACCCAGCAAATAAAGGAAGCAATTGAATTGCTGATTATGGCCGGTCTTGTAATTCCGGTGACGCACACTTCTGCGAATGGAATTTCGCTGGGCGCAGGGGCAAATCCCAAAAAAAGGAAAATGCTGCTAAATGATACAGGGCTGTTTCAGCGATTGATGCAACTTGACATTTCAGATTTGCTTTTCAGCGATAACTTCGAACTAATAAATAAAGGTGGAATTGCAGAGCAGTTTATTGGACTCGAAATAATAAAAAATGCTTCCTGCTATGAGCAAAAAGAATTGTTTTACTGGCATCGGGAAGCACTGAATAGCAACGCCGAAGTCGATTATCTCATTCAGAAACAAAACGATATTATTCCGGTTGAGGTAAAATCGGGCAAAAAAGGCTCGATGAACAGTATGTTTTTGTTTTTAAAAGAAAAGAATGCCCGATTTGGTTACCGGTTGTCAACTGAAAACTTTGCAGAATATGAAAACATAAAAGTTTGCCCGTTGTATGCACTGGCCAATATTCTGAATTGAAAATTATTTACCTGACAACCAGCTTTTTCGATTCTGTTCTCGAATTTCTGTATTCAATAAAATAATGATACACTCCACTTTGATAACGGCTTACATCGAGCATTAAATGGTCGGTGTGGTTATCAACCACAAACTGTTCCACCTGTTTTCCTGAATTGTCGATGAGGTGCAGCGTTGCCTGATTCACATTTTCAGGTAAAATATATGCAACTTTCAGCGACTGGCTGGCCGGATTTGGAAAGGCATTCAGCGATATTTCAGGATTGTTTGGGTTAATGGCCGCAATCACAACCGGACTACCCGGCAAACTGTAAATGTTGGTCCATACTTTTTCGGGTGAAACCGAAAAATCGTAACAGTACGAAAAAAGTTTGTACTCCTTTTCGCCTGTTTTATTAACGTAATTATAAAGCGACCCATCGATAAATATCATCTGCGACCCGTCTTCGTTTATAATTTTACTGTCGTATTCATAGTAATCCTTTGATGAATTGTATTTGTAATAAGTGCAGAGCAATTCAATACCCGCGTCAGTGTCAAACAGATTTTCCGAAAGAAATTTGATGTCGGATAAATAAAAACCACTGGGCACGTTACAATTGATGGTTTTAAAAAGCGAATGGTCGGTGTTGTAAATACGGCACTGCCCGAGGAGAACATCCATCAGGTAATATTTATACCCCAGGGTTTCGAGTTTTACCACCGTTGTTGAGAAATCGTATTTTTTATCAAGGGTAACCTGCGCGGTTAATGCTGTAAAAATTAGGAGAAACAGGGTAAAAAAGGTTGTTGTTTTCATAGTTTTGAAGATTTTATTTTATCAATTGCAATCCCTCTTTGGCCGAGGCATCGCCCGGATTATAGAGCAACACCTTGTTAAACAATACTTTTGCCTGCGGATAATTTCCCAGGAAGTAAGAATTCCAGCCTAACATCAGCAGCCCGTCGTACCCAAACGGGTACAAATCAACCACTTTTTTGAAAAGCGGCTGTGCTTTGTTGTAATCTTTTCGCCCGTAATAAACCAGTCCCAGCCGGTACAAGGCAACGGTATTGTTCGGACTGATTTCCAGAATTTTGTTATACAAATCCTCAACCTCGTTCCATCGTCCAAGCGCCGCCAAAGGCAAAATCAATCCGAACCGGGCCTCTTCAGAATAGGGTTTCAGTTTTTGCGATTTATTGTAAAATATAATTGATTCATCGAAAAGTCCCGCATTGTAATTCAACCAGCCCAAACGCAGGTTTATTTCGTACGATGTCTCATCATAAACTTTTTTTAAATCATCGGCTGAGGCTTTGAAATCACCACTTTTTTCGTGCTGGTAACTTTTTGTAAAAGCCGCTTCAAGCGCTTCCTGTGAAACCTGCGCTTTGGTTGAAAGCGAAGCGGTTAAAAAAATCAGTAAAACCAGTTTTC
>JBBIVS010000555.1:0-2717 GCA_037439605.1 Draconibacterium sp.
CAGGTCGGGGTTATTTTTGTAATTCCCAAAGCCTTTGGTGATGAAGAGCAATCAGCAATTCAGTTAATTGGTGCAAATAATGTTTCCATCTCGCGCAAAGAAATTCAGTTTGAAGATGTTCAGCAAAAAATAGATTACTTCGAAGTTGAGTCAAAACTGATTCCTTATATTGGAGAAGAGGAGTTCTGGACACTGAAAAGCCGAAAATATTCAAAAGAAACGCGTTTTGTTCAGACCAACAACGGATACAAAATTGAGTTTTCGGGGAAATATGGCCCCGGTTTATTGCAGGAAATCAGGAATTATGCACTGGTTGCCGAAATTATTGCCCGCGATAACCAGTTCGATATCATTCACGCCCACGACTGGCTCACTTTTCCGGCAGGAATTGCAGCAAAAAAAATATCGGGAAAACCGTTGGTTTTTCATGTCCATGCCACTGAGTTCGACAGGAGCGGGGGCAATGTCAATCCAAAAGTGTATGCCATCGAACGTGAAGGAATGGAAATTGCCGACCATATTGTTGCTGTAAGCGGCCTCACAAAAAATATTATTGTCGAAAAGTATGGAATTCCACCAGGTAAAATCACCGTGGTTTACAATGCTGTTGAACCTGTGCCCGATGAAACAGATAAAGGATTACAAAAAGGTGTCAACGAGAAAATTGTCACTTTTTTGGGCCGGATTACGTTGCAAAAAGGACCCGAATATTTTATTGAGGCTGCCAAACTCGTTCTTAAAAAAATGAATAACGTACGGTTTGTAATGGCAGGTAGCGGAGATTTGATGAACCAGATGATTGCCCGTGTTGCCAAACTTGGAATTTCAGACCATTTTCATTTTACAGGTTTTTTGAAGGGAAACGATGTTATACAAATGTTGCGGATGACCGATGTTTTTGTAATGCCATCGGTTTCTGAACCTTTTGGTATTGTGCCACTTGAGGCCATGCAGTTTAATGTGCCTGTAATTATTTCAAATCAATCGGGCGTTGCCGAAATTATTGAGAATGCCATAAAAATCGATTTTTGGGATACGTATGCCATGGCCGATGCCATTTACGGAATATTAAACTACAAGTCGCTGGCGAAACATTTCAAAAGAGAAGGAAAACATGAAGTGGAAAATTTGGAATGGGTAAATTCGGCACGTGATGTAACCGATGTTTACAAATCGGTATTACAGATTTAATTCAGTAATTTTGAACTTATGAAAACAGTTTGCTTGTTTTTTCAGATACATCAGCCGTTCAGGCACAGGCGATACCGTTTTTTCGATATCGGAAACGACCATTATTATTACGACGACTACACCAACGAATCGATAATGCGCAAAATCGCGCAAAAAAGTTATCTGCCAACCAACAAGTTACTGTTAAAACTGGCTGAAAATCTGAAAGATAAGTTTAAAGTTTCATTTTCGATTTCAGGGATGGCGCTTGAACAATTCGAATTATACGCGCCCGAGGTAATCGAATCGTTTCAGAAACTGGCAAAAACCGGGTGTGTTGAGTTTTTATCCGAAACCTATTCCCATTCGCTGTCATCATTAAAAGACAAAACAATTTTTGAAGAACAGGTGCAATTGCACGACGAGGTTATTTTTAAACTCTTTGGTCAGAAACCGCGTGTTTTCAGGAATACAGAGATGATTTATTCCGATGAAATCGGGGCACAGATTGCTGAAATGGGTTATAAAGCCATACTTACTGAAGGCGCCAAACATGTATTGGGTTGGAAAAGCCCGAATTATGTTTATGTCAATGCAATTAACCACCGGTTAAAAGTTCTGATGCGGAATTTTAAACTCAGCGACGATATTGCGTTCAGGTTTTCGAATACCAATTGGTCCGAATATCCGCTCACTGCCGATAAATTTATTAACTGGCTCGAAAAGGCAAATCAGAAAGAGGAGGTGTTTAATTTATTTCTGAGTTACGAATCGTTTGGCGAACGGCAACCCAAAAAGAGCGGGATATTCGATTTTTTGGAAAATTTTTCGTTGAAAACGGCAACCCATAAATCGCTGAAATTTGCAACCCCATCGGAAGTGATTGAAGATTTACAACCAGTTTCGGCAGTTAGTGTGCCTTACCCGATTTCGTGGGCCGACAATGAACGCGATCTTACCGCGTGGCTCGGAAACGGGATGCAAAAAGAAGCTTTCGAAAAACTGTATAACCTGCGGCAGCAAATGAAAAAATGTGCCGAGCCTGAAATGATAAAGGATTGGAACTATCTGCAGGTGAGCGATCATTTCTATTATATGTCAACCAAATACCATTCCGACGGCGAAGTGCACAGCTATTTTAACCCATTTGATTCGCCTTACGAGGCTTTTATCAATTATATGAATGTATTAAGCGACTTTAAAATCAGGCTGAACAGTCTCGTTCCGGAAAATGCTGTTGAAAACGATATCGCCTCGCTCCAGAAAATCATTCTCGAAAAAGAGGCAAAAATCAAAAAACTGGAAGCCGACATTTTAATGTTGCAAAGACGGAGAAAACGAAAAAAACAGGGTTGAAATGAAACAGGGAATGGAAAAAAGTATAATAACTTCGGTGTATTAAATAGTTACCGGTCATGCTAAAAGAGGACAGTGCAACAACAAAACGACTACAAAAAATGAAAAGAATAGCCAACACTTCTGCAAAATCAAAGGAGCTGCAACCCATCACACAAGCCGCCCCAGTTGCAGCACATTTGCTTTTACTC
>JBBIVS010000556.1:0-223 GCA_037439605.1 Draconibacterium sp.
TAATGTAAGAAGACTGCCCGATACCCATGGTGGCAATGTACGGGTAGAAACTGGTCAACTGCTGGTTGCCCAGTTCTCCGTACGAAGCGCGGAGTTTCAGGTTATCGAGCCAGCCGCGTGACCAGTCCATAAATCCTTCGTTTGAAAGTCTCCATCCCAATGATATTGACGGGAAAAAACCAAAACGGCTATCAGTTGGAAAACGTGATGTTCCATCGTAACG
>JBBIVS010000556.1:238-2717 GCA_037439605.1 Draconibacterium sp.
AGTAGATATTTATCCTTATACGAGTAATTCAACCTGTAAAATACACCGCGAAGCGAAAGATGGTTTTTTCCACCGCTGGTTTGCTGTGGCCCAACGGTTGCATTCAGGTCGGTAACCAGCGGTGTAACCAGTTGCCGTGCCTGTGCGGTTACTGTTGAATTATATCCCCATTCCTGGTTAAAACCAATCATTGCCTTGATGTAATGGTTTGCCAATTGGTCGTAAGTATATTCGGCATAAGTATTTAATGCATAATACTGTGAGCGGTTCACCTGGTTTAAAATCCAGTCATCACCGCTAAAACCGTTGTCAACCAATGTGGCCTCGGTCAAAGTTTGCGTCCTGATTACATCAACTTTGCTTTGAACATCCTGCCTTTCGCGCCAGAATGTGCGATAAGAGAAATCGCCCCTGATAAGCAAGCCCTTTAAAGGTGTAATATTAGCGCCTTGTGTAAACCATGTATCGTTGGTTGTAAATGTCTCGCGACCGCCATTTTCAAGATATGGAATCCAGCTTACCGAACCAAAACCCATACCGATATACGGGGCGAATTTATCGCGGTCACCAGGGGTCAGGTAGTAAGGCATATCGGGGAAATAAATTGGTTCAATCGGTTTTTTACGTGCAGATGTATTGATGTTAACATCCCAGTTGTAAAAGTGCGGTTTATCGCTTACCTGCGAATTGAACACGACTTTTTCTTCCAAGGTTAGCCAATTGTTTATTTTGAAATCGGCCTTCATCAGGATGTTATATCTTTCATACTTTTCGTTTTTCTCTTTGTTTTTAATATATCCTTCTTTGTTAAGATACCCAAACGAAACATAATAGGAAGCTTTCTCAGTTGCCCCCGAAATGGTCATGTCATATTTGTCCTGTGGTGCAAAGTCAGTTATTAACTGGTTGTGATAATCATTAAAGCCGTAAAAGCGGAGTTGACCATTGTAAATGCCCCAGGCATTCTCATTAGTGGGATTTTCACTCCATTTTTTTGTTCCCTGGACATAGTTGTCATCATACGCTGCAGCGCCACTTGTCCTGACAGTGGCTTTGTTCCATTCAGTAACAAAAACATAAGGGTCTTCCACCGGATCAATCAGATAGATTGGTTTAGATAATGACTGTTCGGTACTTAATGTCAGGTTAATTTTTCCCGATTTTCCTTTTTTAGTTTCAACCAGAATTACGCCAAATGCTGCCCTTGCACCATAAATAGCTCCAGCTGCAGCATCTTTTAAAACAGTTACACTGGCAATATCACCTGGGTTTAATCTTTCCAAATCCATTGGAACACCGTCAACTAAAATTAATGGGCTACCACCGTTGATGGATTCGAAACCCCTAACGTTGAAATTTGCCGAAGTAGTCGGGTCACCGTTCTGGAAAGTAATGTTCAGGTTCGGTATAACCCCCTGCATACCTTGCCCGGTTGAAACTATCGGCCTGTTTTCAAGCCTTTCGGATGTTGCCATTGCCACCGAACCGGTCAAGTTTACTTTCTTTTGGGTACCATAACCAATGGCAACCACTTCGTCCAATCCAATCGCTTCCGACTTCATGGTAATGTTAAAGGTTGTTTGTGTTCCAACCGCCACCTCCTGTGGTGTCATGCCCACAAACGAAAACACCAGGGTCGCGTTGTTGTTTACATTGGTAAGAGAAAAATCACCGTCAGTTCCGGTTACAGTGCCTGTAGTTGTGCCTTTTACAATAACCGATACACCCGGAAGGGGAAGGCCCCCTTCATCCACTACTTTCCCGGTTACAGTCTTTTGCGCATAAGCGCCAAAACTTACTGCAACAAAAAAGAAACACAGCATTAATAAGCGGGTTGCTTTTTTAATTCCATTTTTGTTTTTCATAAAAAAAAGCTTTAGGTAAATGATTAAATAATTAATTATGAATGTATTCTCAGATTTAGTTGTTCTTCGTTTTAATAGTCTTAGTCGTTTTTTCTCATAGTTTTGTTTTTTATTATTGACTCCAGGAAATAATAATCAGCATAAACTATCGGTACATCAATCTCAGAATTGTGAGGCAGGTGCCCGGTAGAGTGTTTTAGAAGGAAGCCCCCGTTTTCGCCAACCTGGGAAAGAAAATCAGGCGAAGAAAGTGTTGCCAGTAATTTACCGGCTACATTATTATATATTGTATTGTTTGCTGAATAACCAGCAAGTTCAAAAAGGGCAGCCGCGACAATGGCCCCGGACGATGCATCGTAGGGTTCGTTTGGGATATTGGGCGCATTAAAATCCCAGTAAGGAATTTTACCTTCCGAAATACCGGGCTGGCTTAAAATGTATTCAGCTATTTTTTCGGCCTGAACCAGAAATTCCGGCATTCCGGTTTCGCGAAACATCATCGTATATCCGTATAATCCCCATGCCTGGCCACGTGCCCAGGCACTTTCATCGGAATATCCCTGGTGTGTGTTCCGGTTTTCAATCTCTCCGGTTTCAGGATTATAGTCAATTAC
>JBBIVS010000557.1:0-2683 GCA_037439605.1 Draconibacterium sp.
TGATTACTGCGACATTACCGATAATTATCCCGAAGATTCAAAATTCCGCTGGACCTGCGAAGCAGCCTGGGCAGTTGACGAATACCTGAAAAGCCGCCCCGCTGAACAGGTTGAAAGATTTAAGCAGCGGGTAAAAGAAGGCCGTATTGAACTGACCGGAATGTATTTCAATTTCGATGAATTGCCTGATGAACAAATTCTGGCAGCCTCGTTGCAACCCATAAAACGTTTTAAAGAAAATAACCTGATCGTGAAAGTGGCAATGCAAAACGATGTGAATGGAATTGGCTGGTGCCTGAATGACTACTATTCGGATTTGGGTGTGAAATACCTGAACATGGGAACCCACGGGCATCGCGCGCTGATTGCGTTCGACAAGCCCACGCTTTTCTGGTGGGAATCGCCGTCGGGAAAAAGAATGCTGGCCTACCGCGCTGAACATTACATGACCGGCAACACAGAATTTAAAATACATGCCGAAAATTTTAACGTATTTGAAGATGAGCTGCTCACTTATCTTGTCGGATTGGAAGAGCGTGGATATGCATACGATTTGATTTCAATCCAGCACTCGGGATATTTAACCGATAACGCACCACCATCAACTTTGGCTTCGGACATGATTAAAATGTGGAACGAAAAATATACCTGGCCCAAACTGAAAACGGCAACGGCAACTGAGTTTTTTGAGGAAATGGAAGCAAAACACGGGCCTGAATTTCAGGTTATACGAGGCGCCTGGCCCGATTGGTGGACCGATGGATTTGGCGCTTCGGCACGCGAAGTTTCGGCAGTGAGAACCGCGCAAACCGATTTGATTGCCAATGTTGCCGGACTTACAATGGCCGCCATTCAGGGTGCAAAACTTCCGGAAAAAATTGCTTACCGGATTGAAACCACCAACAGCGCCCTCCTTTTTTACACCGAACATACCGTTGGTTATCACGGAAGTGTTCGCGAACCATTTCATAAAAACACCATGGAACAGCGGGCTTTAAAGGAGTCGTATGCCTGGGAAGCCAGTCGCTGCGCCAAAATGCTCGGAGAAGAGGCGCAGGGTTTGCTTCAAAATTATGTTCCGAAAGAAAAACTTCCCACACTTGTGGTGTACAATACGCTTAACTGGAATCGGAGCGGACTTTTTACGGTTTACATCGACCACCAGATTTTGCCCCGCTACAAAAATTTTAAGTTGATAAACGAAAACGGGGATGAAGCCAAAGCGCAGGCCGTCGAACACCACTCCGACGGAACTTACTGGGCAATTTGGGCTGACAATGTTCCGGCTTTCGGGTTTAAAAAATACCTGATCCAAATTGAAGGAAATGCAACCGAACAAAATCAGGACAAACAAAAAAGCGATGTAAAAACGATTGAAAATAATTGGTACAGCATTTTTATCAATCAAAAGAAAGGGGCAATTTCAGGATTGTATGACAAAGAACTGAAAAAGGAACTTGTTGACCCAAAAGCCGAATGGAAACTGGGAGAGTTTATTTACGAAACCCTTGGCAACCGTTCGCAAATGGAATCGAAAAAACTCGACAATTTCAAACGGGAACCATTAAATAAAGTTTGGCTTGATGGTTATGAAGAGGGCCCGGTTTGGAATACAGTACGTTTTAAGGGAAACACGAGCGCCGCTAACGGCGATGGATTGTATTCATTCGAAATCAGGCTGTTTAATACAGGCAAACGAATTGATTTGGCCTATTTTATTGAAAAGAAAATGGTGATTGAACCCGAAGGAATTTACATCGCTTTCCCGTTAATACTGGAAAACGGCCAGTTGGCTTTTGATGTACAGGGTGGCGAAGTCAGGGCAGGAATTGACCAGATTCCCGGCTCATCAAACGATTGGAACACAGTTCAGAATTATGCAAGACTCTCAAATGTCGGCGCTCAGATTTTATTGAGTTCAAAAGAAACACCGCTGATGCAGTTTGGAGGCATCAACACAGGACGTTACAAAGCCGGCGCCACGCCCGAAACCACGCATATTTATGGCTGGCCGATGAATAATTACTGGACAACCAATTTTAATGCCGAGCAGCATGGCGGTTTCGAATGGAATTATTCAATCAGCAGTGCGGCCGAAAATTCTCAAACCGCAGCAACCCGTTTTGGATGGGAAAATATGGTGCCGTTTTTAAGCCGTGTGTTGCCGGGCGGTGGCAATGGTGGTGGAAAAAACGAAGGTTCAGTCATATCAGGCTGGCCCCAAAACATTGTCCTTGTTTCAGCAATGCCCGGAACGGATGGCAAAAGCGGCATATTTCACATTCGCGAAACAGGCGGAAAAACTTCCGGTATCCAGTTGAAAAACGAAATCAATGGTAAAAATCTGGCCATCGAAGAAACTGATGTTTTAGGAAATAAAATTTCTAACGGTTCCACACAAATTAAACCTTTTGAATCGAAGTTTTTAAAGGTTGTATTTTGATGAATCAGGTTTCGGGGTTTAGGTTTTATTTGAGTTTATATCATTTGATCATCATCTTGAGTTGATTTGTTTTTGTTTACGGGTTAAAATAAATTCCAGCCCAACTTCAAGGTCGGACTGGAATTTAAGAAAAGAAAATTTAATCTGCTATTTCACTACCGGGTAATCCCTTGTATCTTTTTCGGTGTAAGGTTGCCACGACAACGTTAATTCTTCGCGTACCATTTTGTTATGCATAAA
>JBBIVS010000558.1:0-2681 GCA_037439605.1 Draconibacterium sp.
TTGCAGGCCAAAAATGCTTATTTAACCGACCGTTCAGGATATCTTCTGCAACAAGTAAATTATAAAAATTCGATGCGCGACCTGAATTTTTTAATGGCCGAGCAGAACGAAATGGTTTACTCGCTAACCGACAGTTTCAGGGCTATTCCGGTTGATTATGCACTGGCCGATTTGCAGGCGCAGATGTTCGAAAACAACAAGGGCCTTCAAAACCAGTATGTAAATCAGCAGTTACTCGAAAATGCGGTGGCTGCTGCCAAAAGCAACTTTTATCCAACTTTCGATTTCAGGGGCGGTGTTACAGGTACTGCAAACCGCAACAATTTTGCCGACCGTGGCGAAAGCTGGACTAATTCGGCCAACTTTTATGGTAATTTTACATTGAGCTACAACTTGTATAGCGGAGGTAACCGCAAACGCGCCGTTGATATTGCCAAAATTCAGGAATCAATCGGGCTGGTTGAAATGGACGAAATGAAACACGAACTCAATAACAGTCTTTCGAATCTTTACGAGTTTTACATTTTACGGCAGGAACTGCTCACTTTAGCTTTTGAAAACCTGGAAGCGGCAAAATTAAACCTGCAATTATCGAAGGAGCGTTTCGAAAGCGGCGCCATCAACTCGTTTAATTACCGCGATGTTCAGATTTCGTACATTACAATAGCACAACGGCAACTTGAAGCGGTGTATAATTTTATTAATGCACAAACCGCCTTGTTGCGTATGACAGGTACAATTATTCAGGAGTACGAATAAGATTAAGTCTATTTTTTATCGAAAACCTGTGTTTCAGCCATATCGCCCCATGATGAGGTGGAGTTCATTTCAATTACCATATTTCCTCCATCCATTTTGTAAGCTTCGGTAATAGAAACATCTCCTCCGTCCTGCAACTGAATTTTTGATTTTATGGTTAACACTTTTTTATCTGCCGACCATGTAGCGGTTGATTTTTTTTGAGTATCCATCATACCTGCATTAACACATTCTTTTCCGTCGAGGGTGAATTTATCGTTAATGGTAAACTCCTGGCCTTGCCATTCCGAATGGCGTTCCACACTCATGTCGTTACCTTTTTGTACAATGATAATTTCTTTTGGGGCCATACTAAACTGGTCGCCCAATTTGCTTTTCGAACTGTTGAGTTTCCACGAACCCGAGAAATCAGTTTGGGCTGAAAGGGTTATGGTTAAAAGAATTGCCGAAAGAAAAAAAAATGTTTTTTTCATAATTCTGAGTTTTAATTTATGATTTGAAATTTTGTTTAACAACATTCAGTTTTCAGATTGGTTTGAATATTAGTACAACCCAAAGATATTAATTACAAAGACAAATTGTATATTCAAAAAAAAACGCTCAAATTATAAAATCTAAGCGTTTTGAATTTATTCAGTGCCCAGAACAAGACTCGAACTTGCACACCGTAACCGGCACCAGCCCCTCAAGCTGGCGTGTCTACCAATTTCACCATCTGGGCAATTTTTATTTCAAAAAACGTGTGTGCAAAACTATAAAATTTATTTAATCCCAAACCTTTTTTGAATTCAAAAATTCATTTCAACGCTCGTATTCTTCTTCAACTTTTACTTTTACAATTTTTTCATCTTTCACCGTAAAATAATAACGTTCGGTCTTCTCAACCGATGGCGAAATCATCGGGTCGAGGGTGAGTTTTGCCTGGCTTATTTCGGTGCTTTTTAATTCCGTAACAATTTCATAAACATATACTTTTTCTTCTCCCCAATCTAAAATAGTCTTGGGGTTTCCAAATTTTTCAGACAAAACCGATGTTGGTTTGCCGAGATAAGCCTTTTGCAACGAGCGCTGAACACCGCATGAAATCAGTGTTGCAAGAAAAATGAATGTAAAAATGCGATACATTTAATTTTTAATTTGCTCAAAGAAATAATAAAATTGTAATTCGAACTCAAAATTAAAGCAATTTAACTTTTTCGTTGTTGAAAACTAACACACCGTTACTGAAAACTTGAAAATTTCGCCCCCGAATATTTTTTATCTTTGCCCCGTGTTTTAAAACATATTTCACTAAAATCGCTGCAAAATGATTCAGTTTTTCAGAACTCAAAACAAAAGCATCATTGCCGTACAGGTAACAAATTCATTGAATCAGGAAAATATCGACAAGTTAAACTGGCTGTTTTCGGAGTCGGAATATATTTCAAAACCTACGTTGGATGGATGGTTTATTGGTCCGCGCAAGGAAATGATAACACCGTGGAGTACAAATGCTGTGGAAATCACCCAAAATATGGGGATTGATGGCGTTTTACGAATGGAAGAGTTTTTTCAGGCGGAAAATGAAAATGCCCGTTACGACCACATGTTGCAGCGGTTGTATCAAAATTTAACTCAAAATATTTTTACCATCAACAAACAACCCGACCCGATTTTATATATTGAAGATATTGCAGCTTACAACGCTCAGGAAGGACTGGCTTTAAGCGATGATGAAATTCAATATCTGAACCGGGTTTCAAAGGAAATGAGCAGATCTCTTACAGACGGTGAAGTTTACGGTTTTGCCCAGGTAAATTCTGAACATTGCCGCCACAAAATCTTTAACGGTAAATTTATCATCGATGGAAAAGAGATGGAATCGTCACTTTTTCAGATGATTAAAAAAAGTTGCCGGGGAGAGAAAAGGAGTGCACTGGGAG
>JBBIVS010000559.1:0-1782 GCA_037439605.1 Draconibacterium sp.
CAACGATGAATGGTTCAGGTGTTTTCTTTTCACCAATTCCGTAAACTTTCATTCCTGCTTCACGCAGACGGGTTGCCAGCCGGGTAAAATCGCTGTCGCTCGATACAATGCAGAAACCATTCACTTTTTCACTGTACAGAATGTCCATTGCATCGATAATCATGGCCGAGTCGGTGGCATTTTTACCCTGTGTGTAACCGTATTGCTGAATTGGAGTTATCGCATTTTCGAGCAACAGGTTTTTCCATTTTACAAGAATAGGTTTGGTCCAGTCGCCATAAATGCGTTTAATGGTTGGATTGCCATATTTGGCAATTTCTTCCATCATCTCTTTTACATAAGCCGAAGGAATATTGTCGCCGTCGATCAGAACAGCCAGTTTTATTTCATTTTCCATATATTTCAATTATTCTGTCAACTATTTTATTTGACAATCTAAAACCAGTATTTACGAGTTTTAAAACAACGCTAATAACATCGTTTACAACACCCATTTTGCCCGCTAAGATAATGATACCAACAGTTCCAATAATTTCGATGTTCAAGATTTTAGCAATATTTCTTCCTTTTACCTCATCTATGATTAAAGTGGAATTGGGAATTTCAAGCGCTAATGCAATCGAACTTGCCTCACCTTTATCTAATTTATTTTCTAGTTCAGTCTGCTTGTTTTTATCCTTCACTGGCAGAACTAAAATCCAGTTCGGAAGATGATTTCCGAATTCTTGATTTACTTCAGGAGTTATTAAAACTTCTCCAAATAAATCCTTAAGAATTTGAAGCATTCCGATATTACTTAGCGCAATCAGACAACTTGTGTCAGAAACAATTATTCTATCCATTAATCACTTTGTCGATATCTTCAACGCTCTCTCCAAAAACAGAAACCCCATATTTACCCAAACTTTCAATGAATTCCCTTTTTGATATTCCAGCAAGATCGGCTGCTTGCCCAGAAGACATTATTCCTTTTTCGTAAAGCTGAGCGGCAAGATGCATTTTGAAATCAAACTCATTAACCGAATCGGGTATCTTTAATGTTAATGTTTTCATAGACAATTAATTTTGAATATAAACAAATGTACTAAAAAATCAGTTTCCTGCTTTGAACTTAAATATTCCAGGTTGGCAGCAGAAACTGATATTAGATTATTGGAAGTAAATTGATAGAAGTAATTGAATGAAATGGCATCAACTATATCTTCACAATGCATGAATCGGGCAACCAGCCTTCATTTCCGTCAACCAGTTTTATTCCTTTCCAGGTCCCGATACTATCAGTGATTTCAACCTTAAGCCCTTCGTAAATTAAAAACAAATCGGTTCCGGTTTGCGAAGGTGAACTTTTTACTGTAACACGCGGGCAAAAAACAATAGCGTTGTTTCGCACGGTTAATTTCTTTTTTTGTTTTGATGCAAAGGAAAAGGCAAAACCGGAGAAAACAACCATAAAAATTGCAAGTAAAAATGAAATCCGGCGAATTGCAACTATTCTGTTAAAAATAAACAACCCGGTTAAAAGCAGAAACAGCACAAACGCGCCTATACTTATGTACGACCAGGTATCAGACGGATACATGTTGATTACAGAAGTTCGCCAACGCAGAAAGAAGGGCAGTGGAAGCGGCTCGATGCTGGTTACCACAAACTGGTTGGCCATTTTAATGTTGAAGTCGATGTTCTCGTCGTTTGGAGAAAGTAATTTGGCACGTTCGTAATTTAAAAGCGCTTTGTTGATGTCGCCCGTTTTGTAATACGCATTGCCCAGGTTGAAATACAGTT
>JBBIVS010000559.1:1830-2660 GCA_037439605.1 Draconibacterium sp.
CTGATATTCTTCAGTGGTGTAAAATGCGTTGGCTTTTTCCCAAAGCTGGGTGTTGTTCTCCTGCGCATTTAAATTAAATGAGATAAATGAAACAAGTAAAACTGTAATTATTTTAAAACCTATTTTCATTTTCCTTATCATTAATATTCAATACTCTAAACTCTAAACTCTGAACTCTGAACTCTGAACCCTGAACTCTGTACCAACTCTACCTTTTTATTTGTTTTTCCATCAATCCCATTGTGGCTTCAGCTTTATTGTAAAGTTCGCTTCGCGCTTCAGAACCTCCGGCGGGCGCATAACGTGCGTATTCGCACTGATCAACAACAGAAACAAAATCGTCGATAACCGTCTGTTCAACATTCTTTTTTAGCAATCCGGCAACTGCTGACTCACGGTTTAAATCGGCAATCGGAATTCCAAGTTTATCGCTTAAATATCCTTCAAAAGCTTTTAAAATCGATTCGTGGAATGCTTCGTTGTTGTTTTGTTTCATAAAAGCGGCAGCCGCTCTTAGCCGTTTTTTCGCCACTTTGTTTGCTTTTTTATTTCGCATTAAAGCAATATTCGCATTTTCTTTAGCTTTTTTCCGGTAAATGAAAAACAAAAGCAAAAATGCAAATGTGGTGCCCGCATACATCAGGTAAAACGGCACACTGCCAAAAAATGTGTATCCCTTTATCATCAATTCCGGGTCGCCCTGTTTGATAAAGCGAATATCCTGCCCCAGTAACTGAACGTCTTCTTTTCGCCTCGAACTTATCACTGATGCCGTTTGATCTCCAGAACCTTTTTTAACCCTGAGCTGGTAGGCGCTTGTTGACTTGGTT
>JBBIVS010000560.1:0-2658 GCA_037439605.1 Draconibacterium sp.
TGCGCAAAACAGGTTGGGTTTGAGTACACAGGTGCCGATGAGATTGGTTTATTTAACTGATGGACCTACCCGAAAAATTAAAGTTGGTAAAACAACCATTCTTTTTAAAAAAGCAAGTCCCAAAAAAATGGCACTGCGGGGAGAAATCAGTAAGCTGGTAGTTATGGCATTAGGCGATATAGGGAAAGGGAATGTAACAACCGATGAAGAAAACCGTATTTTAAAACTGCTTAAAAAGGAAAAACCTGAACTGTTAAAACACGATATACGTATGGCGCCGCGATGGATTGCCGAAATTATGGCAAAAGTACTTTGATATGCGAAAAAAAGCTTTTTTGAAATTGCCCGACAAGGAGAAATTACTTTTTTTTACAAAGGTTAAGCAGGAAATTAATTTGCCGCTTCCCTCCATCGAAAAAGACTGGTGGGTGGTTCAAACCCTTGCACTGGTTTTTCAGATGGAGGTTGCACCCTACGTGGTTTTTAAGGGAGGAACATCGTTAAGCAAAGCCTGGGGCCTGATTGAGCGTTTATCAGAAGATGTTGATTTGGCCTTGTCGCGCGAATTTTTGGGTTTTAAAGGAAAAATAAGCAGAACGCAGGTTGGCAAACTGCGCGATGCATCGTTTAAATATATTTCAGAACACTTTTTGCCCAGGCTTCGTGAAGCTTTTAATAAAGCAGGTTTCGAAAGTGTTACAATCGATTTAACCGAAGTGGAAAGCCCTGACCAGGACCCGGTTAATATTCTTATTACCTATCCATCGGTTGTTGAAAAAAGCGAATATATATTACCGCAGGTGAAACTCGAAATTGGAAGCCGCTCGCTGCTTGAACCCTTTACCAACCGGCAGTTCTGTTCCTTTGTTGGCGATAAATTTGCAGGACAGCCTTTTGCCGATGATAAAATAACTGTTCCTTGTGTGAATCCTGAACGTACTTATCTTGAAAAGCTATTTCTTTTGCACGAAGAATTTAAGCGTCCGGTAGCAGAAATCAGGATAAGAAGGATGAGCCGTCACTTATACGATATTCAAAAAATATCAAAGACAATTTATTCCGAAATTGCATTATCCGACAAGCAGCTATACAATTCGCTGGTTGAACATCGCGAACATTTTATGCGTTGGAGTGGAATAGATTACTCCACTCATTTTCCGCCTAATCTTAATCCTCTTCCACCGTCACGTTTGCTCTCTGCTTTCGAAAACGATTACAAAACAATGCAGGAAGAAATGATTTATGGTGAATCACTCCCTTTTAATGAACTTATGAATGAATTGGAATCGATAACTTCAAATATTAACAAGATTAAATTCTGAAAAAATAATATTATGCAAAACGAAGAAAAGAAAATAGGATTTATCGGACTTGGTGTGATGGGAAAACCCATGTCCAAAAATTTAATCAAAGCCGGATATTCACTCATGGTCTTTGACATCAATCAAGATGCAGTAAATGAAGTAATTATGGCCGGTGCTGAAAAAGGAAACTCGCCGGCGCATATCGGTGAAAATTGTGAAGTAATTATTACAATGTTACCCAATTCACCACAGGTTGAGGAAGTGATTACGGGTAAAAACGGTGTTTTGGACGGAGCAAAACCCGGTTCGGTGATTATTGATATGAGTTCCATTTCGCCAATTACAGCGGTTAAAGTTTGTGAAGCAGCCGCGGCAAAAGGTGTTGAAATGATTGATGCCCCTGTTAGCGGAGGCGAACCCAAAGCCAAAGACGGAACGCTTTCGATAATGGTTGGCGGGAAGGAAGAGGTGTTTGAATCGGTGAAGGAAATATTGCTGTCGATGGGTGCTTCGGCTATATTAATCGGGGAGATTGGAAGCGGTAATATTTGTAAACTGGCCAATCAGATTATGGTGGCGCTTCATCTGGCGGCCATGTCGGAAGCCATGGTTTTTGCTGAAAAAGCGGGTGTGGATGCCGAAAAAGTGTATCGTGCAATACGCGGGGGATTGGCCGGAAGTACCGTTCTTGACGCCAAAATGCCTTTAATCCTTGAACGCAACTTTAAACCCGGAGGCCCAATAAGGATGCATACCAAAGATCTCTTAAATGTGTGCGATACCGCTTTGGCTATTGATGCGCCAATCCCTTTAACCACGCAGGTTATGGAATTTATGAAAGCGCTGAAAGCCGATGGAAAACAGGAACACGACCACGGCGGAATTATTCAGTTCTGGGAAAAACTGGCCCATGTTGTGGTTAAAAAGAAAGAATAACAGTGAAAAAATGGCTGAAAAACCAGCCATTTTTTTATTGGTAATAAAGTGCCACCTCGTTTTTTTTCTGGTTGGCGCTTAAAATATAGTTGGTATTATTTGCAGTAAATACCTGTGTTTGAGTTGGACCCGAGTCCTCTTCTATAACTTTCCGCGAAAAACTGCCACTGGCAAAATCGGTAACTTTGAACATATCGAGGGTAAACGTTCCTCTGCGGTTTCCGACAACAATTACAGGTTCATTTTTAAAAAAACCACAACTCAGTCCGTGTCCGAATACAAGTGAATCGCTGAATTTCAATTCCCATTTCATTCCGGTTTGTTTGTAAACATTCAGTGCTTCGCCGTGAAATGGTTCGATGGTTACCAACTCTTCCTTACCATCGCCATCCAAATCGATAAAACCAAATTCGCTCAC
>JBBIVS010000561.1:0-669 GCA_037439605.1 Draconibacterium sp.
GTTTAATTTCACCTACCTGCGAAACATAGGCATTAACAGTAACTCCAATTTTGGACAGAATTTGTTTTGCAATGGCGCCTGCCACAACCCGGGCAATGGTTTCGCGCGCCGAAGAACGCCCGCCACCACGATGATCGCGGGTTCCGTATTTTTGAATGTAGGTAAAATCGGCATGTGAAGGCCTGAAAACATCTTTCAAATCATTATAATCGCCTGAATGCTGGTCTTTATTCCAAATGGCAAAAGCAATGGGTGTTCCCTGCGTTTTTCCCTCAAAGACGCCCGAAAGAAACTCAACCTGGTCCGGCTCCTGGCGCTGGGTTGTAATTTTCGACTGACCCGGTTTCCGGCGCGACAAATCGTACTGAATCAGCGGGATGTTTAATTCCAGTCCTGCCGGACAACCATCAATAATACCGCCAATTCCGCGTCCGTGCGATTCGCCGAAATATATGACCAAATGTATTCATGCAATTTTTAAAAAAAACCTCGTTTTCTTAAGGGTAGTTAAGAAAACGAGGTTAAAGTAATTAAATTGAACCAATTATCAAAACTGGCATTTAACAGCCACAGCCGCAACCTCCGTGCGAATGTTCGGTGCTGCACGAGTCATCACTGCAACCATCATCGCCGCAACCAGATCCGCAACCACCGCTGCCGCAACCACAA
>JBBIVS010000561.1:691-2656 GCA_037439605.1 Draconibacterium sp.
GATAAAATCTGTGCAACTTCCTCGTCAGATGCTTCACGCACAGCCATTACCTTTCCTGCAAAATATAAATCTTCTCCAGCCAGCGGATGATTAAAGTCCATTGTAACAACTTCATCGTTGACCTCCAGAACCAAACCGTTCAAACGCTGGCCATTGCTGCTCATCATCGGAACGGTATTGCCAACCTTTACAAGTTCATCGTCAAATTTTCCTCCAACCAAAAAAACATGTTTTGGCAATTCAACAACTGCATCTTCATTTACATCTCCGTAAGCATCTTTTTTGCTTAACTTAATTGTGAATGGTTCACCCTCGCGAAGGCCTGCAAGTTGAGATTCAAATTTTGGCAACATTGCCCCGGCGCCATATAAAAACTGCAATGGTTGCGCTTCGGTTGCCTGCTCCACCAATTCCCCGTTTTCATCGTCAACATGTAAATTATACGTCAACGTAACCATAGCGTATTTTCCTATTTCCAACATCTTTTTCTATTTTAATTTTTAGATTTTGTGCAAAATAAGTGAATTTAATGATTTCAACAAAATACCTTAATGTCTTATTTTAAAAAGTTAACAAATAATCATATTGGATGGTTAAATAACATTAAAATTATAAAGTTTCATTGTTCCGATTACCCCGTCAATATTGCCATTACAGAAATCTGCCCTGATTAACTTCACAAAAGTCTCAACAAAAAAAAATTAAAACTGTTATTACAGCAATTCAGTTTACAGTAATGAAATATTCAATTGCTTTAATAATCCTCATTCTTAAGGTAACAGCAAACTTGATGGGGCAGAACAAAACCGATGCTGTTATAACAGGCCATGTTGTTTCGAAGGGTGAACACATTCCGTTTGTAAATATTTATATCGAAAATACAAATATTGGCACAACCACTGATATTACCGGGCATTATATGCTGATTGATCTTCCGGTAGGAAAATATACTTTGGTTGCGAAAATGGTGGGTTATAAAATCGGGAAAAGGGATGTTGATATTCAACCCAATAAAACCCTTGAAATAAATTTTGAATTGGAGGAAGAATTTATCAGGGTTGATGAAGTGGTGATTACAGGCACAAAAACTTTTAAACGTCAGACTGAAAGCGCTGTAATTGTGGGCGTAATGGATTCGAAGGCCATTGAAAATGTAGCGGCGCAAACGGTATCCGAATCGTTGAATTTTCAACCGGGTTTGAGGATGGAGACCGACTGCCAGACCTGTAATTATTCGCAGTTAAGAATGAATGGATTGGGAGGCGCTTACAGCCAGATTTTGGTAAACAGCCGCTCGGTTTTCAGCCCGTTGACCGGATTATATGGTCTTGAACAAATGCCTACAGAAATGGTTGAACGCATCGAAATTGTTCGTGGCGGGTCTTCTGCATTGTACGGTTCGAGCGCAATTGGAGGAACAGTTAATATTATTACCCGGATGCCGCAACGAAATTCGTACAAAGTGTCGTTGAATGAGGCTGTGGTTGGAGGCAACGCCAATGATTTTTCTGTAAACGGCACACTCACTGCCCTGTCGCAAAAACGAAATGCAGGAATGGCGCTCTATACTTCTCACCGGCAGCGCGAATGGTACGACCATAACGGCGATAATTTTTCAGAACTTCCAACACTGAACAACAATTCGTTCGGCATCAATTCATTTTTCAACCTCGATCCTAATCAGAAAATGGAAGCCAGTTTTTCAAGCCTTCACGAATACCGTTATGGCGGAGAAATGATGGATGGGCCTGAATATCTGGCTGAACAATCGGAAGAACGTACCCACGATATTTTAACCGGTGGGATTGATTATACGCTGACAAGTGACAATAACCAAACATCGTTTGTAGTTTATGCCGCCGGGCAAAACACCAACCGGAAACATTTCACCGGAATTTCGCCCGATGGTGCACCTGATAAAACAGAATATAATAGCAATCCGCCTTACGGAACATCAAAAAACTA